>CAZGYS010000240.1:0-9002 GCA_964530305.1 uncultured Leptospiraceae bacterium | reverse complement strand
CCACCGGCTTTCTTCACGGGAAGATTGATGCGTTGTTCGCCGCCGCCGGCGATATCCAGGGTATAGATTTCGCCGCCGGAACTCACGCGACCACGCCGGTCCCTTTCCCGTAAGGCCACGTAGGCCAGCGTGCGGCCGTCCCGGGACAGGGCCGGTTGTTCCGCGCCCTTCGTGGTCAGTCGACGGGGTTTGGCCGCCGCGTCGACGCCGTCCATGGTAAGCATCCAGAGATTACGCGAACCGTCCCGGGTGCAACGATCGGAAACATAGATGAGTTTCGTGCCGTCCGGACTCCAGACCGGATCCGTCTCGGAAGCTTCGCCCCGGCAGGCGGGGTTGGGATCGTTTTCGAAGTAGGCCTGAATATCCAGGGATAAATTGTCCGCCGCCTTCCAGAGATTCGGGGTTTCGCCGCCGTTGAGAATGTCCCGGGTGATGCGACGGGGGCTGCCCGGCACCTCCAGGATGCGCAAATCGCCTCCGGCGTCGCTGTCCGCGGAAACGAACACCAGCTTATCGCCCTTGCGCGTTACGGCCGGGCTGTGCTGACCCGCGTCGTGGCGCACGATGGGAATGTTCACCGTGGATTTCAGATCCCGCATCCAGATATCGCTGGACCCGTCGCGGTTGGCGGTGTAGAACATGAAGCCGTCGTCGGTGACGCTGGGTTGCTTATTAAGTCCTCGCTGAACCGTCAGGGGATAATGACCGTCGCTCTGGGTATTAAAGAATCGCTGCACCAGGCGTTCGTGTTCGAACTTCGGCGGTTGCAGGAGGGTGGTCGTACGACAGGCGCCCCCGATGAACAGGGCTCCGACCACCAGGGCATAAGAGAAAGACGCGAAAGTATTGCGAATCAAGCGAACTTACCTCTTGCGCGTCCAGCGTTGTTGCGCGTCGCGAATCCAAATACCCCGGGGCGCGTCCGCGAGGTATCGCCTTTGATAACGCTGCACGACGGCGTTCATGTCCGGCGAAGACTTCCTGGACTCCACCACGCGATAGTAATTGTAGATCCACAGGCGGGCGCGATTCACCTGACGAGCGGTTTCCTCGGCCTTGCGTAATTCCGCACCCGTGCGATACTTACCCCGACGCCCGGCGATGCTCCCGGGCACGACGGCCAGGCGACCCGACGCGGTCTCTCCCAGCAGTTCATTATTACGATATTCCCGCACCTGCTCGTCGAAGAACTCCAGCACGGACTGTTCTCGGTACAGGCGGCGAACCCGCCCCAGGCTTTTGTCCGTTCCCGTGCGCTGGTATCTGCGCGAACTTTGAGCCGAGGCGATGAGCCAACCGTTCTCCTCGATTTCCCGGTCTTCGCCGATCAACTGCCGCTCGGCCGCGGTCCGCTCCGGCGTCAGGGTAATGGGCGGCAGGTCGATGGAGATACACGAACGCCGCGTCAGGATACCGGTAACCGGGTCCGTGAAGGACTGCACCAGGGTGCATTCCGCCACCAGGATCCAGAGGAAGATCAGGGGAAAAGAAAATCTAAGGTAGTTCATTACGAAGAATTATTGATCCCGAGCCTGACTGCGCGCCCGGGCCATGAATTGAGCAAGCGGAATTCGGTCCTGCTTGATGGCCTCTTTTTCGATATTTACCAGGATTCCGCCGACGCCCCGCTCCATGGCGATGGTGGAATAAACCAGGCCGCCCTTGAGCTCCACCTTGATGGAGGGAATCTTCACCGTGTTGGCCACAATCTGTTCGGCGATGAATCCCGGCATGACGATGCGCGTGGCGAAACCACTGAAATCCGAGCTTAACTTATGGACGGACAATCCGGCCGTGATGTTCGAAATGGGATCGTCCAGACGCGTACCGAGAGCGTTCACGTCCGCGCTGATGATCCCGTCCAGCCCGCTGCGCGAACGAGGCAAGTAGGGTTCCAGATCCAGGTTTCTGATTCTCAGGAACGCGCCGTATTCCATTTTGCGTGGATCGGCGTCGGCGATATTAAAGAAGATGTCGCGCCCATTGATGGTGCCGCTGGGAGTCCACTTGTTCTTTTTCGGGGTAAAGAAACTCAAGCGCAGCCAGTTGATGTGCAGGACGTTCTTATTATATTCCATGCGCGCCATGAGACCCGGCCGGGCCGCCGCTCCGCCGCGCCCCAGCAGAAAGAAGAACTGAGGCTCATGCTCCCAGACGCCCATGCGCGGGCGATGGGTCGAGTTGATGAATCGGAGGGAAAGGTTCGCCGGCTTGCGAATGCCCACGCCCCCCGTACGATAATAGGCCGAGCCGTCCGTCAGGGACATGGGCTTCTTGAGCTTGAGGTCGTGCAGCACCGGCAAGTTCATGCTCAGGTCCTGGATATTAATAATGCGGCAGTCGGGATCACGAATTTGTTTCACCGAAAGCTTCAATTGTTTAGCGCATTTATCGCCGCGGTATTCCACGCTGAGCTTGTCGACGACGAAATCGCCCCGGGCCCAGCGACGGGAGACATCCACGTCCAGGTCCACCTTGCCTCCCCGAAGAACCACGCCGGGATGCACGCGCAGATAGTCGATGCCCTGCTTGCCGCCCAGCACCAGCTTTAGTTTCAAATCGGGAACGAACTCGGTGGCGGGTCCCGCGGATTTTTTGGCGACGGGCTTATTTGCGTCCTTTCCGTTCTTACCGCTTTTTTGTCCGACGACGGTCGTCCCCGTGCCGTCCCGTTTCTCGGCGACCTGGGGCAGAACGGCTTTCTTCTTTTTATCCGGTTGCACCGCGGCGATTTTCTCGCGCAGCTTACCGGACAGATTCAAACTCAACGCGCCTCCCAGACCGGTGACGCGCACGCGCTTCACCAGCACGTCCATGAGCTTATCCCGGGTGGAAATGTCCGCGTCCGCGACGAGATTCAAGGCTTGATCTTGAAAGAACGGCAAACGCAGGTCGGCCTTGCTCCGGGCGATTTGCTTGCCCTTTTCGGAAACGTAACCGGCGTTAAGGGATAAGCGCACGATGCCTTCCAGGTAGGCTTCGAAGGACGCGAACTGATCCTGCAATGTGCCCGGCAGGGTGGGTTTTAATACGGCGTAATTAATAAAGTTCAAGCGCGGTTCGCGATACTTGTCTCCCGACTTGCCGTCCTTGCGCGGCGGCAGAAGATCTCCCACCAGGGGCACGCCGTCCCCGCCCTTGACCAGGCGAATTTCGGGGCGCCCAGCGCCCACCCCGGCCACGGGTGAACCGGCCGGCGCCGCAGGTTGCTTGCGCTTTTCATTTCCCGCGCGCGGATTCCAGAGATTCACGCGATAGGACTGGGCGCCGCGCGGACCGAAACTCAACCAGGCGCCGCCGTGGAGCGCCAGAGCCGGGTCATTGGCGAAGTTCTTCAAGCGCGCGTGCAGAAAAGGTAGATTAATACTCGTTTTGCCTCCGGCGATGCGAAGGCCGCCGTCCACGTCCAGCAGCAGATTCTTTTTGCGCGAAATGGAACGCCCCATCTTGTAACGAAATCCGCGCAACGCCAGCTTGCCGCCGAACTTCATGTTGCTGAAGGAAAGATTGGAGCGATAACGCACGTCCCCGCGTACCTTGCCGGTCAGGGCGGGCGCCGTAAATTGACCCACCTCGAAATTCGAAGCTTTCAAGCGCGCCTGCAAACCGCTGTAGGGATTAATGCGACCGGTGAGGAACACGCGCGCGCCGTTATAGATACCCCGCAAGCGCTTGATCTTAATGTCTCGAAAAATACCCCAGGCCAGCTTACGACCTTGATCATACTTCGGGGGACGCTTGATAAAAGTTAACGGGCGATGCAGGTCCATGGAAGCGTCGAGCTTCGCGTCCAGGGTGCGAATGTAGTGCTCTTGAAAGAAAGCGCGATTGGCGCGAATGCTTCCGGTGAGGCGCAGATTATCCAGCTTGCCGCTCAATTGCAGGGGCGCCAGCTCCACCGTGCCGCCGAAGCGGGGAGCCCGACCGAATACGCGCGTGAGCAGGGTGCGCAGGGGCGTCAGGGCTATGCGTGAATGGGAAATGTTCAGCAACACGTCCCGCCCATGGGTGGAGATATTACTGACCCGAGCCTTCAGCGACAGCCAGACGTTCTCACGATTGCCGCTCGTGCGATGACGTAAATCCAGGCTGCGAATCACCAGGCGATCCTTACCCGCGTCATAGATGGTATCATAGAAGAGTACGATTCCCACCGGCAAAGGCAAGCGCCCCCGACGACGCACGATGAGCTTATTGGAATTCAGATCGATGCGCGTGAGGAATTCCGGCTTGCGGCTGTCCGGATTAACCCCACGATACAAGACCACGCCGAATCGCAAATCCCCCGCGATGGTCGACCGGCCGTGAAAGCCCATCTCCAGCGGGCGATAGGGATTCATGGCCACGATGAAGGTATCCAACAGCTCCAGAATCTGGGCGTTCAAGGGTATGGAAGTAAACGTCTTCGTAATGACGGCCACGCGAAGATGCAGGCCCTTCATGTTCAGATCCGTGGTCTCGCGCTTGCCGACCGATTTGTAGATAAAACTCAGGTCCTCGATGTTTACATTGGTGTAGATTTTAACGGGTAGATAGGTGGATATGCTCTCCGGCACCGAACCGCCGTCATCGTCCTTCCTGGCCGCTTTCTTGTCCGCGGGTTGCTCTTTAGCGGGAGGGCCGGTCAGGGCCTGGTAGTTCCAGCGACCGTTCTTCTCCAGCAAGTAAATGGTCGGCTTATATAAACCAAGTTCTCGAATACCGATGTGTCCGATGAGCAAGGACGGGATGGAAAGGTCCAGGTTCACGCGGTCCGCGGTAAATATTTTCCCGCCCGTCTTGCGATCCTTGAGCACGACCTTGCGAAGATCAAAACCGTAGAGCAGGCTGGCCTTCTCCACCTTCAGCTCGATGTCCGCCTTCGTCATGGAGTGGACGATTTGCTTTACTCGGGCTTCGACGTGGGCCGGGCGCATCAAGAACAGATACACCCCCGTGACCACGAAGCCGACTAACAGAAAAGAAATGAACAATGTGCGCTTGCGCATTATGGATCCTTAGATACGAGGGAACGGCTGAAAATGAAACAAAAAAAGACGAATCCCTGCAGAAACATAGCTGAAAAAAAGACCGGGAAAAAGCCCGCCGTGGCCTCGTCCGCCCCGATGGAGAACCTGGCCGCCAGCCCCGAATACAAAAGCCGGCCATAGAGTAAATTGCCGATCATGCCGCCCATGGCCGAACAAAAAACCATGTAAATCCCATTGCCGGTTCCGAACAAGTGATCGGGAAAAGTGCGCTTCAGCCAGTAGATGGCCCCCATATAGTACCCGGTAAATTGAACCCCATGCAAAAGCTGGGAATAAACGATGGGCAACGGTGCCGCGCCCAGGATGTCCAGCGACAACCAGGCGAATCGCACGGTTCCGGCGCCCGCCGCGATTAGAAAGAGCGATTTTACTCCGCCGCGCCCCGCGGTCCGCGCGGCGAACCACAGGAAGGGAATCTCGAGCAAGACCGCCAGACACCAGCCCGCGTAGAGCAACCGCAAGCCGCCCCGATCCTTGAGAAACTGGCCCACGTAATAATCGATCAACTGAAACGAGAAAAAGAAAATGAACGACAGCAACAAAAAGCGGATGACCGCCGGGCGCCGAATGATGCGGGCCGCGTCACGGAAATAATAAGCCGTCGAGGAAATCCGAGCGGCCGGGGTTCCCAGCGCCGCGGCGGCGGTCAGAAAATGAAACAGCGAGCCGTAGCGCCCCGCCGCCCCGGCATCGTCCGGTCGAAACGCCAGGCCGGCCGAATCCAGCACCCGACTCCAGTCGGACACGGACAGGAAGAGCACCAGATGAAGAAGTAGAAAACTCAGCGTCCCCGCCGAACGAATATTCCCGAAGCGTTCGGTCCCCGCGCCTTCCAGCGCGGCGATGGAAATCAACTGAATGTTCACGGCAAAGAGAAATCGCACTACACCACTCAAGAGGATGGTGGCATTCAGGTCGTCCGGATGATTGAAGAGCAGGAATTGCAAGGGGGCGTGCAGCAGAAGCGCCGGCACGAGCAGGCTCCGAATCCGATGCAGGCGATCCGAAATATAGCCGGATAGAAAATATCCCAGCGGAAAGGTGATCTGGCCGGCTAGAAATACCTTCCAGGAGTCGGAACCGAAATTGGTGTGCACATACGGACTGAGGGCCGTGAAGTAGGATCCCTGACCGATAAAGAAAACGAAGAATAGAAGGGCATATCTCATGCGGCGCGGATCCGACCGTCAGTCTTTCGGCTCCCGCTTGCCTTATCAAGCCCATGTCGGAACTCTGACAAAGTTCTCAATCAGCAAACCAGATAGCAGAGGCGGAAATCATGAAAAATCTATTCGATATCAGCGGCAAAACAGTTCTCATCACGGGCGCCAGTCGAGGCATCGGCAAGTCCCTGGCGTTGGGCTTTCGCGACGCGGGAGCCGTGGTCTACGGCACGGGCAGTCGCCCTGAATCCGTGGAGTGGATGGCCGGTGAAAAGATCGAGGGGCGTCCGGCGGACGTCACTCAACCGGGCAGCATGGCGGACATCATAAACGAAATCACCGAAAAGCACGGCAAGCTGGACTGCTTGATCAACAACGCGGGCATCGCCGCGAACACGCCCGCCTCGGGGTTCAAGGAAGATCAGATGGAACACATGATCAACACGAACTTCAAGGGCGTCTTTCGCGCCTGCCAGGCCTACCATAAGGTCCAGAAAAAAGCCGGCGGCAACATCATCAACGTCTCTTCCGTACTGGGCTTTCTGGGCACCCCCCTGGCCTCGGTCTACTGCGGCACCAAGGGCGCGGTCATTCAGTTGACGCGCTCCCTGGCCATCGAATGGGCCCGCTCCAATTTTCGCCTGAACGCGCTCTGCCCCGGCTTCATCGATACGGACATGACCGAGATGATCAAAAAGAAGCCGGAAGTGAAAAAGGAATTCGAAGCCACCATTCCCATGCAACGCATGGGCACGCCCGAGGACATGCTGGGCGCGGCCATCTTCATGGCCAGTGACGCCTCGGCCTACATGACGGGTCAGCTGGTCGTCGTGGACGGCGGACACTCGGCGCAGTAAGCTCGCGGCCCGGGCCGCGCCCGGGCGACGGCACCAATTCATCGCCCCAATACATATCCCGTATGCACGCAAAGTAATCTCCCGTACATCAAATTGTCACAATTCGATGTCTTTATAGCGCGAACAAAGAAACACCCGTTACGGCGGGTGAGGAGTGCCGCGCGGGCCGCCTGTCAGGCCGAGAGAACATTGCGCGGCAATGAACCGTATGCATTTTTTCGCGCACCGGGGTGATAATAAAAATCACCAGGAAAACACTTTACTCGCTTTCGAATCTTCCCTGCACAAGGGCTTCCGAGCCTTCGAACTGGACCTGCGTCGCACCGCCGACGATCACGTCGTCCTGTTTCACGATGATACGTTGGAACGCCATGGTCGCCCGGATCTCAACGCCGGGGAACTGACCCTGGAGGAGTTCCGCGAACTGGTGCCTTCCCTCACGACCTTTCATGATCTGCGGGCCTACTTCGCGCGCATGGGCGTCACAATCAATCTGGAGATCAAGGACGGACCGGAGACCCTGCAACGCATCCTGCCCCATCTGGGCGACTTTCGCCGGGTCGTGATTTCGTCCTTTGATCATCGCGTCGTGGATCTGGCCGTGGAAGCCGGCCTGGAAGCCGGCTATTTGATGGAGACGCTTGAGGAGCCCGCCGGGCGATTCATGAACACGCGCCTGCATGTTCCCTTCCAGGGCTCCGACGAGGATTTCCGCACGCTGGAAAAATTACGGGACTATCAGGTTTATTGCTACACGGTAAATCGCCCTGAAACCGCCGTACGACTGATGCAATACGGACAGGTACACGGCATCTTCACGGATAATCGTGATCTGCCCAAACAGTGTTTATACGGTTGAGACGGGGCAACGGCTCACGGAGCAACGGTTGACGGTTCAGGGGGCAAGGGCCGACGTTGAGCCGACATGAAGTATGTACGCCCCTTGTTTCTATTTCTACCTCCCATCGCGCTGTGCCTGTGGAGCGCCGACCCGCGGAAGTTCGTCCTTGTAAACGCCGCGCTCCAATTCGTTCTCTTTCTTTTCGTCGTTCACATACCGGCGTATCGGACGGGCCGAATGTCCTACGTGGATATCGGCTGGCCCCTGGGCCTGGCGATCATCGGCGCGCTGGTGTTCGCGCTGGGAACCACGGATATAGTTCGTAAGAGCGTCATCGGCGGAATCTATCTGTTCATGGGGCTGCGGATGGGCGGCATGGCCCTGGTGTATTTGTTTCGCGGCGCGTTCAATCAGGAACTATCGCGCTACCGCTTTCAGCGTATTCGCTGGGGCAAGGAAGGTAAGGACAACCAGTCGCTGGCCATGCAAGTCGACATTCTGCTCCAGGCCGTCGCGAATGTTTCCTACCTTTCGCTGCCGGCGCTCTTCATGGCCTTCGCGCCGCCGGGCGACTTGCACTGGGCGGAAATCGCGGCGCTCGCGTTGTGGCTGTTGTCCTTCGCCCTGGAAACAATCGCGGATCGCCAGAAGCAAGGCTTCATTACCAGGGCAAGGGCCGCGGGCGATCTTCGCGCCGTGTGCAATGTCGGACTCTGGCGCTACACTCGGCACCCGAACTACTTCTTTGAATGGATGGTTTGGAACTCGCTCATTCTTTTAAGTATTCCGGCCTTCCTCTCTCTCCACGGGCGCATGGAGATCTACATCTGGATTCCCCTGGGGCTGTGTCTTCTGTTCATATCCAGAATCATGTACAATACACTCGTGCTCTTCACGGGTGCCATTCCTTCCGAATACTACTCTCGCAAGCGGCGTCCCGGGTATAAGGAATATCGTCGGCGAACCAACATGTTTTTCCCGGGCCCCGTCAAGAAGGCTTGATGGGCGGGCCTTCGCGGGCACGGCATCCGCGCCCAAAAAATACTGGACCGCGCTAATCCGCTCCCGCACAGTAGTATCAGACGAAACCACTTCCGAGGATTGTATG
>CAZGYS010000239.1:0-9021 GCA_964530305.1 uncultured Leptospiraceae bacterium | reverse complement strand
CCATCCGCTCAAGAAAGCCTGGGACGTCTTTATTTTCGGCCTGATTCTTTTTACGGCCGTGGAGACGCCCCTGCGACTGGTCTTCGACTATCCCATCGGTCCCCGCCTCTGGTTCATGGACATGCTCGTCATGTTCAGCTTTGCCCTGGACATTATCCTGAACTTCAACACGAAGCTGGTAATCGGGGGTAAGCTGGTCGCCAATCGGGGCGTGGTCGCGCGGCGATACCTCAAGGGCTGGTTCATTATTGATCTGGTGGCCACCATTCCCTTCGATCTGCTGCTGGGTGGAACCCTGGGCACTTCGGCTCGAGCGGTGCGAGTCCTGCGTCTTTTACGACTGACGCGCTTGTTTCGCCTGCTGCGCCTGGCGCGTCTGGCATCCGCGCTGCACGAGATGCATCTGGGCGCTTTATTGAACCCGAGCATTCTGCGGCTGGGGTTCTTCGCCTTCTGGATTTGCCTTTCGGCCCACTGGGTCACCGCGGGCTGGCTGGCCTTGAGCCACATTCCCCACGACCAGCCCGTCATGGACGTCTACCTGCGCGCGCTGTACTGGTGCGTCACGACCCTGACCACGGTGGGCTACGGCGATATAACGCCGAAGAACAATCCCCAGTACATCTATACCATGGTGGTGATGATGCTGGGCGTGGGCGTCTACGGTTACGTCATCGGCAACGTGGCCAGTCTGCTCTCCAACCTGGACACCATGCGCGCCCAGTTCGAGGAGAAGCGCGAAGGCCTGCTTAACTTCATGAAGAGCAAGAACGTGCCGCGCTCCCTGCAAAAGCGCGTCCGCGACTATTACGATTACCTGTGGGAAAAACGACGGGGCACGGATGAAGCCATGATGCTGGAGGATTTACCCCGCCCCCTGCGCACCGAGATTTCACTTTTTCTCCATCGGGAGCTGATCCAGAAAGTCCCCATCTTTCAGGGCTCCAGCGAACTCATGCTCAACGACATCGTGCTTCAGATGCGCCCGGCCGTGTTTACTCCCGGCGACTACATCTTTCGCCGGGGCGAACCGGCCAATGAGATGTTCTTTATCAGCAACGGCACCGTGAACGTCATCGGCGACGACCCGGACGTCATCTACGCCACCGTGACCGAGGGTGGTTTCTTCGGGGAAATGGCCTTACTGCGTCAGGAACCCCGCACCGCTTCCGTGCGGGCCCATGACTACTGCGAACTTTACGTCCTCAGCAAGGAAAACTTCGACGTGGTCCTGAATCGCTATCCGGAATTTGCGCGGGTGATTCGCCGCGAAGCGAAACAGCGCCAGAAGCGGCGCAATCAACGCAATTCGGAACGCGGCGAAACTTAGAATAGAAGCCCGCCCTTAACGGGGACGCAGGTCCCCTGGCTTTACCCACATCCAGTACTTCGGTCGGCGGTTATCCATCTTCAAGAGATAGTGGTGCTTGCTTTTGCGATTGATCACGCCCGAATATCGCCGTCCCTTGATGACGGCGTTGACTCTCTGCCCCACGCGAAAGGTGGACATGTCGTTGGACGCGCCGGTTTTACTGAGCTGGGCCCGGGAACCGACGTCGTACATTCGCAGGGTATCGGGATCCCCCAGGTTGCCGTAGGTATTCAAAACCACGGCCAGGGATTTGCCGTCGGGACTGAAGACCGCGCGCATGGCCGGTCGCTTGCCCTTCGTATTCTTATAGAGGGTTCGTCGCGTTTGCAGGTCCCAGACTACGAAATTGGGGCGGTAGGAAAATGCTCCCACGGCGAGGTAACGCCCACCGGGATGAAACGACAGCGAAGTAATATGAGCCTTCGCGCCCTGAAGGTCATAACGCTTATTCAGGGACGAATAATTGTAGATTCTTACGATGCCTCCCGAACGTCGGCCTTTGCGTCCCGCAATGTGCAGGCCCGCCGCCAGGTTTTTCGAGTCCGCGCTCAAGGCGATTCGGGTAACGTCATGGCGAGTTCGGATAAACTTGCGAAGCTTGCGCGTCTCCAGGTTCCATACTTCGATGCCGCGCTCCTTGTTGGCTATGGCGGCCAGGAGGGTTTTTCCGTCCCGGGAGAAAATCAAGGACTGAGGGTAATACCGGCCGGAGTTCTTCTTTTTCAGTACGGCGATTTTCGCGCCGGTGCGCGCATTCCAGAGCGAGATGGAGGCATCGTACTTATCGCCGGGAAGAGTTCCCGCGACGGCCGCCACCGCGCCGTCATAAGAAAGAGCAACGGAGGCGACCGACTTCATTTTGGCCAGGTTCCGCGCCGGCCCTCTCTCGGCCATATTCCAAATTTTGACGTATGCGCCTTTGCGACCTCCATACGCTCCCGCGATGAGGAAATTACCATTGCCCGAAAAGTTCAGCGTCATGGGCTTGCTGGTGTAGGTATGCAAAGTCCGAATCCGTCTTCCCGTACGCGCGTTCCAAAGCTGAACTTTCTTCGCGGCGGTCGTGGCGATGGTTCGAGAGTCCGGAGAGAAAACGACATTGTTTATGAGGGCCTCGCCGTAGCGTTTCGTGTAACGGGGGTTGTTGCCGACCCCCATGGCGGAAAGCGCCAGGCCGGAGCACAGCATGCCGACCAGGGCAAGAATTTGAATTGGGCGCAATTTCATCATCAGTCCTCGAAAGAGTATTCATCCAATTGGACGCGGACTGCTGGTTTATAGTTCGGGAATGGATTTCCCGGCAAGGAAAAAAGGACGTAAAGCCCCGGGTGGATTGAGCATGAAGGGACACGGCAAGGGCCCGGCATTGGCCGGGTTCAGCCCAGCGCATTCTGAAAAGAAGAAGTCAGCTTCTCATCCGAGAAGGGTTTGCATATAAAATCCGAAACCCCAAGAGCAATGCATTCGCGAATTCGATTCTCGGTGCCCTCGGCGCTCACGACGATGATTTTGGCGTCCGGGTTTATCTCAAGAATTCTGCGCGAAGCCTCGACGCCGTTCATCAAGTCCATGCTGATGTCCATGAAGATCAGATCCGGCAGGTAGTTCTTATCCTTCAACAGGCGATAGAGGTTAACGGCGGCCGCGCCGTTTTCGACTTCCCAGACCTGACTCATGCGATCCTTCAGGATACGCTTGATGCGAATGCGAACAAAGCTCGCGTCGTCGACGATCATTACATTATGTCTTGACATAACCGGAAGCCGTCTCTTAAATACAATATCCCCCATTCGTGCAAAGCTAAATTTTAAGTTAAGCGATCTTTTCGCGCGTCCCAAATCATCATGTCCATACTAATCATTGAAGACGATCCCGATGTTCTGGCGCTGGCCAAAACATTCCTGGCCGCCGCGGAGCTGGAACTCATCGGCGTGGAAACGGGCAGCGAGGCCTTCGAGGTTCTTCGTCGAGACTCGGAGGGAAACCTGCCGACGCCCCTGGAGCTGGTCGTAACGGACATTCAACTTCCGGACGCGAACGGAATCGAAATCTGTCGTCGCGTACGCGAAAACTCTCATTTTCAATGGGTGCCGGTCATCATCATGACGGCCTTCGATGAAACCGAGAACATCCAGAACGCCTTCGCGTCGGGGGCGCTGGACTTCATCATGAAACCCCTGCGCAAGGATGATCTTTTGTCGCGGGTTCGACACGCCCTGGATTTAAGTCGCGCGGAGCGCTCCAAACAAAAAACGGACAATCGCGTTCACGAGCGTTCCACCGGTTACAGTTCCGCCTGGATCTCCTGGCCTGAGATTCGCCCCAACTATTTGAGCCCGGAAATCCTGAACTTCAGCGCCTCCGGCCTGCTGTTTCGCGTAGACCAGACGCCGCCCGCGGGGGAAACACGCCTGGACCTTCTGTTTCAAACCGGCGGCGAAGATGGTCTGTTGAAATTCGAGGCGGTGATTGTGCGGGTATCCGAAGGCGAAAAGGGCAAGACGGAAATCGCCGTGAAGTTCGAGAACCTGTCGAGCGCGGAACAAAAGCAGCTCGACGCGCTCGTGTGGAGCAATTAACGACGCTTCCTGCTCCTAGTCGAAGCTGGTGCCGATGGCGCCGGTAGTCTGATCCCCGGTTATGGTAATATCCGCGCTCGCCGCCGTCGTGGACGCGGGCAAGCCGGCCGGGCCGCCCAGAAAGATATAAACCTGGCCGGCGGAAGCAGCGGCATTCTCGGAACTCATGACCAGGTCCTGATACCCGTCTCCATTTATGTCCAGCACGGTCATCTTCGCCAGGGAATCGCCTCCGGCGGCTCCGCCGATGGTGTTGTCGGCCTGACCGTCATTCAAGGACACCGGAGAAGCAGTGCCGTTATACACATACACACCACCCTGAAAACCGCCGGCGCCCAGGTTGACCGAGTTGTTTCCCAGGATCAGATCGGCGAAACCGTCCCGATTCAAATCGCGCAAGCGACTGAATTCGGCGAACTGGCCGCCGGATAAATTCGTGAACGTAGCAGCGGCCAGGGCTTCGGTCCCGCTGGTAAAGTTTCCCGCGGAATTCAGGATAATGTACGCCCTGTTTTGCGAACGAGTACCGATGGAGAGATCGCGCAGGCCGTCCCCGTTAAAATCCCCCAGACGCGTAATCGTAGACAGCTGTTGACTCGCGCTACTACCCGTGTAGATCAAGTTCGCCGTCGCGGCGCTTACGCTTCCCAGGCCCAGAGGCGTACCCTTGAAACAATAGACTCGCCCGAAATCGTTTGCATCATAAGTGCGAGCACTAACACAGTAATCCATTAGCCCGTCGTTATCAAAGTCGTCTACCACGGCATAACTGCCCAGGCGCTCGCTGGTAGCTTCGCCGGTAATGGTCGTGGCCGCCGCCGAAGCGAAATTCGAGCTGATACCCGCGGTGCTTCCGAAGAAAACATAAGCCTGACCCGTCTGGGTCGCGGGCTCCGTCGTGCTGATCAAGATATCGGCGATATTGTCGCCATTGATGTCTCCGGCGTCAATGGCTTCGCCCAGGTCATCTCCGGCGGCGATACCGGTAATCACCGCGGCGGCCGCGGCGCTGGTTCCCGAGGCGATGCCCGAGGCGCTACCCGAAAAGACAAAGACCTGACCGGAGGTTCCGAAGGCATTGCGCGCCGCGACAATCGCATCCGCGAAACCGTCTCCATTAACATCCGCCAGTTTGCCCGCGCCCCCCAGGCGATCGCCGGCGGTCGCTCCCTCCAGCTTGACGTCGGCCTGGCCGATGCTCCCCGAAGACAGGCCGTTCGCGCGGCCGTACACGATAAAGAACGCGCCGGTATCCGTGCCGGCCGCGCCGTCGTAAGTGGTTGCTCCGATCAGCAAATCCGAAAAGCCGTCGCCGTTAACATCACGATTGTCGCTTTTCACGGCCGTGAGACAGGTGGACCGCGTGGGAAGTCCGTTTACCAGACCGCGCGCGCAAATCACATTGGACGTGTGACGCCGGAGCGTGGCCGCACCCGCCGGTAGCCCGAAACTCCAACTCGTGGTTCCTGAAGCCGCCTGGTAAGCGCCGCCATTGACGGAAACTTCCACCGCCCCCGTCTCGGACGGCGCGCTGCCGACGACGAAACCGGTTTCAATGAGACCGTTCTGGTGGAGATTGGTGATGGTCGGCGCCGAGCCGCAGCCTGACAGAAAGCACTCCAGGATACGCGTTTGGAGGAACGCTTTGCTCGCCGGATCTCCGGCGTTGTAAACGTTCGCGCCCGAGCACCCGACGGTGAACAAGAACCCGATTATGAATGCACTCTTTGTCATTGAAATCCATCAACCGGGTGAATCCGGCGCCCTAACGATTTTCTAACAATCGCCGGAGCCCTGCAAGTCTAATAGGATTCCGAGATTGTGGAAATTAGTGATAATGCGTGACAGGCTGTTTCCTTGATCCGGACTAAAATCCGTGGTGCCGGCCTCGGAAAAGATTGCCGCTTGCGTGGCCCGATTGGCCGGCGATGATTGTAATATACTGGAAGCGGCCCGGAAGGCCGTTTAAGGATACTCTACATGCGAATGCGTACTTTTACCATTTCCGCGATGATGCTGACGGCGGCGCTGAACTGCGGTGAAGCGCCCCGGACGGGAGACGACCAGTTTCTCGCCTACCCCCATCGTACCTGCACTTCCGGCGGTAAGCCGTTGAAGTCGGGCGGAAAAATCAAGGGGGGCGATCTGGCCGCCGGCGCGGGCTCCTTCTGCGACGGTCAATTCAAGCACGGCGGCGGGCGGGTGGCTTTCCGCGTCTTTCCCAATTCCCGCATCACCTATGAAAGACACGACGGGCACCTGTATCTGCGGCTTCAAAAAGGCCGCATGCTCATCGACGCCGAAAAGAAACGCGCCGGAAAAAATATCTATCTGCATTCGAGCGGTTCCATGGTTCGCATGCTGGGCACGAAGGTCTTCATGACCCGACAAAACAATACGAACCTCAACGTGGAACTGCTGGAAGGCAAGGTCGAAGTTCGTTCCGCGCCCTACCTCCACCTGAAGAGTTTTCATCGGGGCCTCTCCGATCAGGCCGAACGCAGCGCGGCGAAAGCCATGCCCGAGCTTTTCAAGAGTAAGGTCGTCACGCTGGAACCGGGTACGTCCGCGAAAATCGCCGCGGGCAATCACCCCCTGGCGCAAGACGGAGCCCTGCGCGCGAAACTCAACCAGGCCTTTTCCGCCGCCGAAGTGCGGACGGCGGCCAAACAAGACCACGCCGCTTTCGCCCGTCACGTGGAGCAAAGGGGCAAGGAAGTCATGACGAACACATCCGAAAAGTCGGAGAGCATGAAGAACGCGGACATGACCATGAAGAAAGGGCCCATCTCGGACAAACGCCGCTGGCTGCATTCGCGCTGGTCTCGTAACCTCAAACACATTCCCGCGGGCGCCATGAGCGCGGGTCGCCTCAAGGTTCTGCTCAAACGTCGCTACGGGGACAAGAAGTCGGACTCCATTCTCAAGGACCTTCATAAGAAGGCGCCGCCGGGAGTCCTGTACAAGATTCGCCTGAAAAACGGACGAACGTATCAGGGTCGCGCGGAACAGGTCGGGACGCGCTATCGCCTGGTGACGCGCAAGGGCGATATCATGATCAAGCGGGAGCAGGTGGAGCGCATCGAGGTCCTGGTTCCGGGCAAATAGGGTTGAGGCGATGGGGCCGGTTCAGCGGCGCTTGCGCTTTTGCGGGGCGACCTGTTCGAAGCGCGCCGCGTTCCGGCCCGCGTGCTTCGCGCGATACAGCGCCCGGTCCGCTCGGGCGAGCGCGTTGGTAAGAGTGTCCCCCGGACTCAACGTCGTGCCGCCCAGGCTGATGGTTATGGGCGCGTCCTGAGCGAAGCAATTGCCGGCGGTGATGCGTCGCAGTCTGTCCGCCAGCTTTTCCAGATCGGCCCGATCGGTTTCGGGGGCGAGAATGAGAAACTCCTCTCCACCCCAGCGCGCGAAACAATCGGAATCCCGCAGGGACCGAGCTACCGTCCTGGCCACCGCACGTAATACGCCGTCTCCGGCCTGGTGCCCCAGGCGATCATTGACCTGCTTGAAATGATCGATATCGAAAATTAGAAATGAAAGCGGCCGCCCGTAACGGCGACTCTTCTGAATTTCCAGGCGCGCCACGTCCTGCATGTGCCTGCGATTCATGAGTCCGGTGAGGGAATCCTTCGTCGACAATTCCGCCATGCGTTCTTCGTAGGATTCCCGCACGCGTTCGCCGAAATACCCCAGAATGGAAAACGTCGCGAAGCTCAAGGGCAAATGAAACAAGAGATACGAATCCCGGCCCGCTTCGGCGAAGGCATACACGGCCAGACAAATCACCGTGCCGTGGAGCAAGCATGCAATGGTTCCCCAGCGCGTACCCAGCAGAAAATAAATAACCGGGGGAATGATCAAACTCCAGAAAAAATACAGGGAGCCCGCCCGCAAGCCGGCTACCAGGATCAAGAGCGCGAAAGTCGATACCGCGATGAAGGTCGACACGCGCAGGTTTCGCCGCCGTCGGAGGTAGTAGAGGTTTATGGTCGTGATGATTCCGGCGAGCACGTCCCAGAGCGATAGAATCCCCGTGGGATCCAGCACCAGGTTAATGGGTATAAAGACGAGAATGGCCGCCAGGGAAACGACCAGGAAGACCGTCAGTACGCGCTCCCGCAGTTCCGCGTTGGACGCCGGCTTTCCGATGAGACGCGGAAAGGAAAGACGAATCAACAGGCGACGCCGGAGGTTCAGCCAGAATCGCCCCGCGCCCCCTCCGGATTTTTTTTCGTGGCGCTCCCGCATGTTGAAGCACTTCGATACGAGAATCGAAGTTACGGCCTATACGACGAATAATTACGGTCTTATTCCCTCGCCTCGGCACCGGCGAAGGTCCGGCGTATTACGTAATACAGGACGATCACACAAGCCGAACATAACCCTAACAGACCGAGGGCGAGAGTATAACGTTCCAGAATAATCGAACCCAGCCCGAAGATTAAGCCGTAAACCAGGGTCGTTCCGGCAATCCAGCCCAGGAATTTGGGGCCCAGGCGATCTTTGGCGGTCGCCCGGCCTTCGGACGCCGTGCCGGCGTCTCTTGCGCATTCGGCGCGCACGAAATTCCAACCCGGCCCGGCCGGCAGAACACGCCTGTAGAAGGCCTTGAGTTTTTCCATGTCCGTGGGCGCGCTCAAGTAGGTGGCGATGAGCGTTGCCGTTATGGTAAAGGCTACGATTATGAAAACACTGACGGGGAACTTCGTCAGGAAGAGCAACTCGGGCGCATGGGCCGCGAAGAGGGGCGTCAGAACAAAGCGAATCAGCAAGCCCAGAACGAAGGGCGCCACCATGGACACCAGTTCCGAAATCGCATTGAGCCGCCACCAGTACCAGCGCAAAATCAACACGAAGCCCATGCCGGCGCTGAACTCCAGGATGAACGCCCAGGCGCCGTGAATGGAATCCAATACTTTTAACATCTCTTCTTCTTCTCCCGCTGAAATAAGCGATTCTAAATGATGTTTGTTATGAATTAAAACGGTCTCAACTTGGGCTAGTGTCTCTTTAGAAAAGCCAGGTAATGGGGCGATCTCACTATACGCAGTGATTCCTTCTGTCTCGAAG
>CAZGYS010000238.1:6137-9034 GCA_964530305.1 uncultured Leptospiraceae bacterium | reverse complement strand
CTAATTCGCGGTCTGGTTACCGTGGAAGACGCGGATCGGGACATCGCGGCCGTTACCCCCGGCACATCCCTGGGTCAAGCGCTCCGCTTGATTCTGGAAAACGAAGTGGATAAAATCGCCATCGCGGAATCGGAAGCCGGCGACGCCAAGTTGCTTGGGTATATTCGCTACACGGACATCCTTCGCTTGTACCACGCGAAGGTTCGCCGCGCATAAAAGAACCGTAACCGCCCCCGTTGCCGGAGGCGTCGGATTACATGTAGATACTTAGTTTTTTCGGGCGGCTACTTTCTTTTTGCCGACCGTAATTTTGTAGACGACGCCTTTCGCGTAATCGCCCACGTAAACTTCGCCGCTGTTGTCGCGTCCGAAAGTGGAGATCAAAACCGGCCATTTACCCAGCGAATGCACTTTCGAGGCTTTCGGCCCCGCCTTTGAATCCGCCGGCAACTCCAGCGCCCAGATGCGGCCGCTCATGAAATCTCCGAAAAGATACCGGCCCTTGAGTTGACCGACACTGTTTCCGGTATACACGAAACCGCCGGTGATGGATCCGCCTTCTTCGCGTCCATACTCCCAGACGGGTCGCACGTATGAACCCGCTTTCGCGCAGGCGGGATTCTTATCAAAGCAATGGTCCGCCTCAAAAACATTCCATCCGTAATTTCCGCCGCGCTCCACGACGGAAATTTCCTCCCAGGCATTTTGTCCCACGTCCGCGACGATCAGTCGTCCCCGGGGACCGAAGGAATATTTCCAGGGGTTTCGTAAACCGTAGGCCCAGATTTCAGGACGGTACTTCGCGTTGCCGACGAAAGGGTTGTCCGCCGGAATAGCGTAATTTTTTCCATCCGCGCTTTTGTTTACGTCGATGCGCATCATCGTGCCGAGCAAGGTCTTAGTATTCTGACCATCCTTGTTGGGATCATCGCGAAAGCCGCCGTCGCCCCAGCCGACATACAGCATGCCGTCCGGACCAAAGGCCAACTGCCCGGCATTGTGATTCTGATAGGGCTGTTCAATTTCGAAGATAATTCTTTTTTCGGAAGCGGAGCCGCCGCCCGGCTCCGCGGGGTTGGAATGTTTCCATTCCGCTACTCGACTCCGACGCGGCCCGCCGGATTCGACGCTGTAATTTAAGTAGAACAAACCGTTCGTTTTGAAATCCGGGTGGAAAGCCAATCCCAGCAATCCTTGCTCGGAAGAAGTGGGGACTTTCAGTTCGGCGATCAAACCGCGTCGCTTACGTTTGAGGTCGAACCAGTGCAACTTGCCCGCTTTCGTCAGGACATACATGACGCTCCCGGACGTGGGCGGGAACTGGATGTCGGTGAGCTCCTTCATGCCGTCCGCGACGGGCAGCAAGCCGACCATTACTTTATCCCGCTTCACATCCTTCCCGGTAAAGGAAGGTTCCAGGTTGGCCGGCGTTTCCACCTCATATTTTGGGGTAAACAGATCAATCGCCTGGACCCGAATCCACTTACAACCGCCGGTGACCGCCGTGAAAGCCCCGCACGCCGCGGCGAAAATCATTGCTCTGCCGAATCTACTCATCATTTCCCACCTCGCAAGCGGCCAGGTGCCGCGAAGACTTCAAGTGGAAACGCTCGGCATGTAAGTCAAATCATTTCCCGCTCATGGCCGTCTTGCTCAGGCTACTCCGGAATTACGTAGCTTGCGCCGGGGGAATCGCCGTGGAATGACCCGCTCAACCTGAAAGGCGACACCCTGGGGCCGACCAATAATCGTGACCGTTTCTCCATTCTCCGCGTTCTCCAGATTCCCGCACAGTCGTAGAATAGCCCGAGCGCCCTGCCAGGTAAAATAGACCAGATAGGCTCTCCCCCGAGTGTTTTTTTTAACGATTCCTTCCAGTATCAAACGATTCATTGTTTCCTCTCCGTGGATGATTTCCCAGAAAGGTCGAGAAAGATGAAATCCGTGCGCCTTTTTTTCCTCCTGCTTACCACCGCCGCCATGACCCATACATCGGCGGCAAAGTCCGCCCCCCTGGACGTTTCCCTCGCCCCTTGTTCCATTCGGTTCCCCATTCAGGGCACGGCGAAAGTGCTTCGTCGAGGCAACAATTGGGCGCTGCTGAAGCGTGAGTATAAGGGCAAGGCCGGGGCTCGTTTGATCGTACGCTGCAAGCAAAACCGACATCACACAAGTCTCACGTCCGATCTTCGCGCTATTGCGCGCAAACGCCTGCACGTCCTGCGCTACTATCAGGAAACCAAAATAGACCAATCCATTCCCGCGGTTTACTATCTCAAGAGTCGAGTTCATCGGGGCCGGAGAATCATCAGTATCGACGCATACTTCGCGACTCGCGAATTCGAATATCACCTCAACTTACTACCGGATAAAAAGCCCGACGCGAAAACGCGGCCGAATCAGTATAAACACCTCGTGGGGGACATGGGCGCCGTGCTGCGCGATTTGCGCTTCACGACACAAGTCAAACCGGCCATTACCGAAGCAGCTTATCGCCGCCGCCTGAACTGGCTGATTTTCGGTGGCACCGTTATCGTATTGAGTATCGGCCTGGGTTTGTATGTCCGCCGACGAAAGCGCAAAGAAAAGGCAAGCCGCCGTAAGCGGAATGAGAAGAGAAACGGACGACGAAAAACTAGCGCAGAGGATGCCGATCGTAAAGCGCGCGAAGATGATTCGCATGACTGAAAACGCTCTTATCCAGCTTCAGAAATTTTATCAAAGCCGAATTGGTTACTCCCAGGGTGCCGGCCGCGCCCCGGACATCGGCTCTCCCCGCCCGCAACAGGACGCACGCCGTCAAAACGCAACGCGGAAAATCAAAATGGGCCGGATTAATTTTCACGCGAAACGCCGGCTGAAAGGACTGGGTCTCCAGCGGCAGCGAACGAGCCGCC
>CAZGYS010000238.1:0-6107 GCA_964530305.1 uncultured Leptospiraceae bacterium | reverse complement strand
CATAATTCCTCGGGCATGCAGAAAGAATCCGCCCGCAAGGCGATTTTCACGCGAAGGCGATGGACGGCCGCCTTTTTGTTGCGTTCGCTTTCGCGATGCTCCGCCGCCGTTACGAATAGATCATCCAGCGTGAGCCGTACGCCGCTATAGACGCGATTTCGCTTCTGGCCGCCGGGGCCGGACCCCTGGAAGGATTCACGTTTGCACGCGGCCAGGAAATCCCGCGCGTTCAGGGAAAGTAATTGAATATGGCGACCGAGCGCTTCAATCGGCGGCGAAGGCATCTTCAACCGTATCATAGAAGGCAAAGTATTTGTTTGCGCCGTTCAAGGTGAGCAACTGATTCAGCTTTTTCTGCACGAAAGTCAGACACAGCTTACCGCCGTAGGATTCCATTTCTCGATGAAGCTTGAACAAATAGCCCATGGCGGAGGAATCCATGAAGGCGGTTTTGGACAAATCCAGTACAATCATATTCGGTTTGGACTTCAACTGACCGTTAAAGAAAGTTCGAATCTCGGGCACATTGAACATATCGATTTTGGAAATTTGCATCCGCACGATCAGGCCTTTTTCGCCCTTTTCAGTCGTAAAAGTTTCTTCCAATGTCCGCCCCATGCAAGTGCGTTCCATGTTGAACGCAAGCTTCTAATTATACTTTTACCATTTCAAGGCCGCGGCGTCAATGAAAATGATGGGAAAAATATATTCAGATAATCCCATGCAATATATGCAAGCCACTATGTTTCCCGCGATGAGCGACCCACTTCCGAATCAGGCGTTGAGCGAACGATGAATTCACTGTTTATGTCGTTCGTCCTCTCGGTCCCGCAAATCGACATGGCTTTCTTCAGTTCTTCACGATAACTTGACAACAGAAATCGCAAGCCGGACTGCTCGCCTCCCACGGCGGCGATGGCCGCGGTTCGCCCGACCAGCACCGCGTGAGCACCAAGGGCCAGCATCTTGAAAGCATCACGGCCCGAGCGAATGCCGCCGTCCACGAGCACCGGAACCCGGCCGGCCACCGCCTCAACAATCGCCGGAAGTACGCGCGCCGTGCCGGGCATATCATCCAGCACGCGTCCGCCGTGATTACTCACCACCAGGGCATCCACTCCCGCACCCACGGCGAGACGCGCGTCTTCGGCCGACATGATGCCCTTCAATACGAAAGGTAAGCGCGTAGAGTCACGCAATATACGCAACGCATCGTAGTTTCGCACGGTGGTTGATTGTTTGCGTAGCTCCATGGTCTTGAAACTTACGGCGTCGATGTCCATGCCGACCGCCGGTACTCCGACTTCCTCCGCGGCGCGAAATCTTTTCAAGAGGGCCTCGGTATCCGCGCGGGGTTTGAATATGGGGATCCCGAAACCATCCACCGTCTCCAGGGCCTTCATAATCGTAAGATATTTTTCCGGCGATGCACCGTCCCCGACCCAGGCGATGGAACCATTGTCCCGACACGCCTGTAGAAGAATGGACGCGAAATCCAGTTCAGTGACGGCTCCGCGAAGATTCGTTTCCGCGCCGGTCATGGGCGCGACGAGAATCGGATGTTCGAACTTGCGTCCGAACAATTCAATGCTGCAATCCGGATCCGCCGGTTCACGAATATAGCGAGGCACGATTTTCAATTCGGCCAGAGCTCGACTGTTATCTTGAAACGTCGTCATGGAGCCCACGCCGCCCATGCCGGGCACGCCGCTGGCGCAATTGGTACCATCGCAAGCTTTACAGACCCAGCACACCGAGTCGCTGAAACGGGCCCGAGCGCGATTTTCCACTTCCTTCCAATCCAGGCTGTAGGATTCGTCCACGTCGCAACGCAGCAATTCCATGGCTTTCGCCGCGGCGGCCTCGGCTTCTTGAAGGGTGTCGCCAACGGCGATGACATGTCCCGCCTTATCCAGATTGCTGGTTGCCGGAGGCAGCACGTCTCCCGGCTTCTTCGTAAAGAACACATGCTCCACGCCGGGTACCGCGCGCATCTCGTCGCGTCCCTCCAGGGAGAGGATCTTGCCCGGAGAAGGAATGATTCCTCGTTCGATGGCGACCTTGTCTTGTTTCGGCTTGATGTCGTCGGGTTCCTCGCCCAGGGCGATTTGAATCGCACCCCGCAAAAGGTTCACGCCTGAATGCAGGGGAAAGGTGTGCGAGGACATATAACCGCCGGAAAGCCTTGCGGCGATTTCGCCGATTTTGACGCCGTCCGGCGTAACCTTGAGGTCGCCCTTCCCGGCGCCCGTATGAATGCCCAGCGCCTGCATGGCGCGAATCATGACGTCGGAAGCTCGCCGCAGAATTTCCTCCGGCTGAGCCGATGGCATGGTGTGCCCCAGCTCGACGAAGTAGGGTTCGCCGGAAATAATCCGATCGGCGATGCCGGTTATATGATACCGACCATTGCAAGCCAGGGCGTCCACGGACAACTCCGGTCCGCTCATGAATTCCTCTAGAATCATTTCCCCGGTGGGACTGAACTTCTTGGCATGGCGAAAGGCCGCGAAGATTTCCTCGCGCGACCGAACCTTAACGACTCCCCGAGCACCCATATTATCCGCCGGCTTCAACACCAGGGGAAAGGCCAGCTCATACATGGCTTCTCGGGCTTCCTTTAAGGACCAGACTGAAAAGAACCCGGGAATCGGCAGGCCAAAGGACTCCAGTCGCTTACGCATCAAAACTTTATTGCTGGCGGCTTCCGCATCGGCATAACGAATCCCCGGTAAATCCAGGGCCCCGGCAATGGCGGCCACCGCGCGACTGGCGTCCGTACCCGCGGTCACGACTCCATGAATGGATTTACTCGCGGCGAGTTTCTTGCTTTCGCGCACGCATCCCTCGATATCTCGCGTACTCATGACGACGGCTTCGTGCGCCGACTTCATCCCCGGTGCTTCCGCCGACATATCGAAGACGATCACGTGCAACCCCATATCAAGGGCCGTTTTAATTATGGGCAGTTGCAGAATACCGCCCCCGATGATGATAAGATTACGCTTCATGCCTGCCTCGTACTCGCTTGATGACTGGTGCGATTTAAAGTTGTTTTCGTACCGTGAATTTCCTAGTTTGTGGAGTACGACTCCGGAGTTGCTCCGGATTATGTCTTTTAACCTGAAGCCCTGTTCGCGGGCAAGCCGTATCCGAATATCGCGCGGTTAGCGCCATACTCACTCCCAATTTAATATCGGCGAAATACGAGAATCATTAATGACCACCAGCACGGATAAAAAGAACGGCGGGCTCTCGGCCGTACCTAATCGCTTCGATGCCATAGTCGTCGGCGGCGGTCACGCCGGCGCGGAGGCCGCCCATGCCTGCGCCCGCGGCGGACTACGCACCCTTCTCCTGACGATGAATTTGGACACCATCGGTCAAATGTCCTGCAACCCGGCCATAGGCGGCATCGCCAAGGGTCATATGGTCCGCGAGGTGGATGCCCTCGGCGGGATCATGGGCCGCGTCATCGATCGCACCGGCATTCATTTCAAGATGCTGAATCTTTCCAAGGGCCCGGCGGTCTGGGCGCCCCGCGCCCAGGCGGAGAAACGAGAGTATCAAAACCAGGTGAAGTGGACTCTCGAAGCCGTCGACAGTTTGAGTTTTCGCCAGGACACCGCTGAATCCATAATTATAGAGAATCACCAGGTCAAAGGGATTATTACCGGTCGCGGCCAGGAATTGTATTGCGATCGCCTCATTCTCACAACGGGAACTTTTCTACAGGGACTGATTCACATCGGTGAATACCAGGCTCAGTCCGGACGTATCGCCGAAGGCTCCGCCATGGGTTTGTCCGATTGTTTGCGCCTCTACGATTTCCAGATGGGGCGCCTCAAGACCGGCACTCCTCCCCGGGTTCTCCTGCGCTCGCTCGATCTCAGCGTTATGGAGGAACAAAAACCGGACGAGGAACCGCAGCCCTTTTCTTATTTTACGGAAACACTGCCGCATGATCAAATCTCCTGCTGGATTACTCATACCAATACCGAGAGCCATAAGTTGATCCTGGAAAACCTGGAACGCTCTCCCATGTACTCCGGGCAAATCCAGGGTACGGGCCCCCGCTACTGCCCAAGCATCGAGGACAAAATCGTTCGTTTCGCCGACCGGGATCGGCACCAGATTTTTATCGAACCCGAAGGGCGCGCCACCGGTGAAGTCTACCTGAACGGAGTCAGCACGAGCCTCCCCGAGGAAGTCCAATGGCGATTGATTCGCGCCTGTCGCGGGCTGGAAGAGGCGGAGATAATTCGACCCGGTTATGCGGTGGAATATGACTACGTAGATCCCCGTGAACTTGGACCGGACCTCCAGACCAAAAAGATAAAGAATCTTTATTTTGCGGGCCAGATCAACGGAACCACCGGATATGAGGAAGCGGCGGCCCAGGGCTTGATGGCCGGCATCAACGCGGTCCTGGCAGCCCGCGAAGAAGAGGAACTCGTGCTCGGCCGGGGCGAAGCCTACATCGGAGTCCTGATTGATGACCTGGTTTTTAAGGGTGTCGAGGATCCTTATCGGATGTTTACCAGTCGGGCGGAGCATAGACTGCTGCTGCGCCAGGATAATGCCGACCAGCGACTTATGCAATACGGCCGTAAACTCGGTTTTATTTCCGACGACGACTATGAACGCATGCTTGAGAAGTATGAAAGAATCGAAACCATTCGTGCATCTTTTCATGCAACCGGTTTGCGCCCTTCGCCCCAGTTGGACGCGGCCCTGGAACGCCGCAATATCAAAATGGGCAAATCCGGTTTCGGCAAACCGGTCGCGGCTTTCTTAAAGCGCCCGGAAGTTCGCATTGAAGATTGCCTTGGAATGGTTCCAGGACTGGATGAGCTTGATGCCGCCCAACGCAAAGTACTCGAGATGGAGATCAAATACGAGGGCTACGTTAAGCGCGAACAAGAGAACATCCAGCGACGGGACAAGAATCGAGAGATCAAGATTCCGGAAGATTTTGATTACGACTCCCTTCCGGAAGGAATCAAGGCGGAAGCTCGCGAAAAACTCAAACGTTTCCGCCCCCGCGATTTGGAAGCCGCCGGGCGAATTTCGGGAGTTGACCCACCCGACGTCGACATGATCTACATGCGTCTGAAACAAATGGAAACCGCGGCCGGTACCTGATTGGCCGGGTGTCGGCCGTAAGAAGCCCGGGTCCGATCTTGAAATTCAACTATCGTAGAACTATCGCGGGCGCGGTCGGCCTGCTCTTTGTATTCATTGCCGGCCATCTCCTGTTCATTACTTTGGATGGTCTGTCCGATGAGATCAATCGCCCGGATTACATTATCGTGTTCGGGAATAAAGTTCATCCGGATGGAAGAGTCTCGGAACGTCTGGCCTTGCGCTTACGCCGAACATTGTTATTGCGGCGCAAATTTCCCAACGCGAAAATAATCGTGAGCGGTGGGCTTGGGAACGAGGGTCAGGACGAAGCAAAAGTTATGGCAGCCTGGCTGACCCGACGCGGCGTGCCCGGGTATCAGCTCCGGGTGGATTCCAGGGGCAACAATACTTTTGCCACCGGCTTTAATGCTCGCGCTGTCTTGCGGGGGGAGAAGGTTTCAGTCGCGGAAACGCCGGTGCTGTTGGTGTCGCATTATTATCATGTCACCCGCGCCCGGTTGGCTTTTAAGAAATTTGGCTTTAGAAACATAGGCACGGTTCACGTCATTCGCACGGAAAGACGTGAACCGTGGTCTCTGGCCCGGGAACTGATCGGATACTACTACTACCTGATGCGCTCGTACCCGAAATAGAAGTTCAGTATTTCAGAACCAACTGTTTACCACGCAGCCAGGTCTTCCCCTGCATTCGGTAGTAAGTATAGGATTTAAGACGGCCGCTGCCATCATACTCGTAGAGACAGCGGGAAAGGGTACCGTTTTGCCGGCGAATCCGTGAATGAATTTTCCCGTCTTTTCGATACTTGAAAGTAACTCGACTGATTTCTTGACCATCTTCCTTCAGCACTCGCTGGAGGACGGGCTTACCCTTTTTGTATCGAATAAAGAAGCGATCATAATTGCGCCCCGAGATTTCCTTTCCGGAGACGATTCTGGAATCCTTCACGGAGAACAGTTGAC
>CAZGYS010000237.1:0-9108 GCA_964530305.1 uncultured Leptospiraceae bacterium | reverse complement strand
GGACTTGTGTGTCTAGTCTTCACAAGGAGGTGGGCGCTGGTGTCGGACGGTTTAAGCAGAAGCACCAGAGTGGATTCGGACGAAGCAATCCCGTTTAGGGAATCCCCCGGAGACAAACTCAGCTGGCTGGTAATATCCGACATATTGGCTATCATGCAGTTCTGAGGCGTAACGCCCGTGCATTGCCACAACTTGGTCCCGAAGCCCGTCACGATGTACGTATTCGCCAGATTAACCGCGTAGGCCAGGCCCGAGGGCACATCGGATGACAAGGACGTGGCGTTTTGAGCCGTGGTACCGCAACTCACGCCCATGGCGAGGATTGCGCTTCCATCCGCCGGGATGACGATGCTCTCGAACGTACTGCTATTGATAGTCCGTATAAAAAAAGCACTGGCCAGGCCCGGACTCACGCCAGGCGACCAGCTAAAGCCAGACGTCGAGTAGCATTGTAACTGGCCCACACTGTCCACCGTGACAATTTGATTCAGAATAATGTCCCAGCTCTTACGGGTCGCGGTGACCGGAAAGGTTACGTTCGTGGCATTGGCCGGGATGGACGGAGTGGCGTTAGTGCCGTCCGTAGCCGTTGCCTGAACCAGTCCTTGATTACCAATACCGTAGAAAGTAGCAGCCCCGCCGCCATTGCCTACCGGATTGAAGACGCTCGACAACGAAGCTTGCGCCTGGGTCACGCTCGCCACGAAGGTCGACCCGGCGCCGTTAATGGAAAATCGGGCCAAGCCCATGGTTTGAGGGGTGATGAGACCGGAAAGAAAGATGCTGCTGTTCGCGCCCATGTAAGCCTCGGTGGCGACGAAGGGTATCGACGGAGCCGTGATGGTCGTGCCTCCGCCGGCCGCCGCGGCAACACCCAGGCTCAGCGCATTGGCAAGAAAACCGGTTGGACTATTGGGATCCAGATCATTGCGCGTGGGCTCGATGCAAGCCGTCGTCAATACCGTCGAGCCAAGCAGAATCGCCGCGGCGATGCGATAGCGCATTCCGGATAATAATTTAGAAACGAAAACCATAACGAATCTCCATGCGACGAGGGGATTGGTCGGACGTGGTGTCCGTGAAATCTCGGCCCAGGGTAAACTCCAGCCGTCCCGAATTTCCTGGTTCGTCCGCGGCGATTTTGCCGGCCGCCGAGGATCCCGAAATCCAGGCGTGCACCAGTTGCCCGATGTACAAAGCTCCGGTCAGCGCCAGTGCCGTATTGAAGTTGTCGGCCGCGGATTTGAAAGACGAAAAGTTCGACCCCGAACTGGTCAGGGAATTTAGGAGCGCCAGCCCTAAAGAATCCGAATCAGTGGAAACGGCGCTACCAAGGGCCAGGTTCGTGCCGATATCGCCATTGTAGGTGGCCTCGGCCGACGTGGCGGCGGAATTGGTCACCACCGTTGCGGCCAGAAGCGCGGCGAAACTGCCGGTATAAATCCAACCGGTGGTCGTGGCTCCATTGGACCAGTGCCCCCAGCCCGGCAGCAACGCGGACTTCCAGACGTAGTTCCAGGTCCCCGCCCCGTCCGACTTATTTTGCGTCTTGCGTTTGTCGTCCAAAGCCTTGCGCGCGAGCTCGGCACGGCGTTTTTCCTCGGCCGCTTTACGAGCAAGCTCTGCTTTGCGCTTCTCTTCGGCGCGGCGTTTTTCCTCCGCCTGCTTGCGAGCAAGCTCGGCTCGGCGTTTCTCTTCGGCCTGTTTACGAGCCAGCGCTTCCTTACGTTTGCGTTCGGCCGCGGCACGTCGCCTGGCTTCCGCGCGCTTCGCCGCGGCGGCGGCCGCCCGTCTCTCTTCGGCTGAATCGCCGTAGCGAACCTGACGAATGGTTTTCTTACGAATCACGCGCACGCGCCCGTCCACGCGAACGCGAATGGTCGTGCGCGTCTGTCCGATTATTTTTCCGTACATGCGCCGGCCATTGCGCAGAACGATTGTATCAGCTAGAATTTCTTGCAGGGGCACCGCAAGTGCCGCGAAAATAAGCACGAAGACGGCGAACCGTCCCGCGACGCGACGAGATTGTAGTATTTGCATGGGGACTCTTCTCCCAAAGCCGGTGGCGAAAGCGGGGATTTGTTGAATGTTTGTAAATCTCTTCCCTGCACGCAAGTCCAAAAATACTTTTTGCAGATGCAAACAAGCTTGTCATCACTTGTGTGTTGGGAATCGCCCTAACATAAATACAACATACTGGATGCGAAAGACCCTCACCGCGGGTAGAAACCGAAAATTGTTCGAAAAAGGATTCGCGCTCGTGATTCGCGCCGATGCACCGGGCGCCCCGCGGCGACTCTACTGCACCCAGGTAATCCCGTCGCGGGAACGTACGGTAAGTTCCGTATTGATCGCGTTGCTGCCCCCGGACATATAGAACACGCCTGCCGATTCAGTGTATACCATCCAGAGTCCCAGCGGCGCTTGCGTACCGATGGAAGCCACGGTGATCCCCGTAAAAGAAGTTTGGTCGGCCTCGCGGCGATAGACCATGATATCCCCGGCCGCTTTCTTGACCAGTACGAGGACGATGGTTTCGGAGGCGGCCACGGCATTGACCGCGTCTCCGACTCCCAGATTCAGTTCACTGGTTCGGTCCTGCATGTTTGTAGTCGAACAAGCACTGGGCACGGCCGACACGCATTCAATCAATCGCGGCGAACCATAGTTGGCGGCGATGAACGTACTTCCGAAATTGCCGAACATACCGCGCGGATAGGCGACGGAGATGGGCATATCACTGCCTGAAAGAATAGTCCCGAACTTCGTGGTATTCGCGCAGAGGGCGTCATCCACCGTACGAATGGCCGAGCCGTCCTGCGGTATATAGACCGTTTCGTACGTCGTCTGGCTGGTTCGCACACTGAATACGCTGCCCGCGGTAAGCGCGCCGCCATTGTTCCAGCTCTGGGTCTGCAAGGAATAGCATTGCAAGTTATTACTCGCATCCACGACAACCAGGGCCCGGATTAGATCCTCGTATGTCTGTCGCGTGGAAATGTTTTGAGATACGGTATTGTGGTCGGGTGGAGCAAGGGTATTACCACTACTATATTGAATGAGACCCGCATCGGTAACCACGAAGAAATCGGACGCGTCCGCCGAACTACCGACGGGATCGTAGGCCTGGGTTGCTCCCACGGAGGTATTGTTCGCCGAAAGAATATTACCCTGAGATGGAAAGACCTTGGTCATGCCGATGCCGCCGCCCACCAACGCGCCCGCGAAAAACAGCGCGCCATTGCGCGCGGCCGTGGCGCGGGTCGCTTCGTGCGTCAGCGTGAAGGAAAGGCCGGGCGTGGAATTCACCAGCAGATCGGTAAGGATGAATCCCTCGGCCGTATTGGGATCGAGGGCAGCCCGGTCTACGGGAACACAGGCGCTCGAACTTAACCCGGCCAGCAGGACGACCAGAACTGCGGCCCTGATACAGCGAGTCATTTTAGAAACGAAAACCATAACGAATCTCCATGCGTCCGCCCGAGGCAACGCGCTCTTTTCCCACGCTCGGAGGCGATACGACGATGTCCCAGCGCGGCCCGGCGGTAACCTTACCCTGCCCCGTTGATTGCGAGGAAAACCAGGCATGGGCAAGCTGCGCGATGTAGAGGACTCCCAGCGCGGCGCTCGCGCCATTGGCGGCCCCACCGGCGGACTTGAAGGAACTGTAATTCGATGAAGCCCCCGTAAAACCGGTAAGATAGAATATTTGACCCAGGGTAGTCGACGTACCGCCCAGGATGATCATGGTAAATAGATTATCGTTTATGTCGGACTCATACTTATTCTTCGCGGAAGCGGCGGCGGAACGAGCTCCCCCGCGGCCGCCAGCATGAGCACGAAGCCCCTGGTGTACCACCAGCCCGTGGAATCGTGACCATTGGACCAGTGGCCCCACCCCGGCAACAACGCGGACTTCCAGACATAGGACCAGGGCGAACCGCCGCCGGATTTGGGCGCGACCACGCGCTTCTCGGCGGCGCGGCGAGCGTCGGCCCGGCGTTTTTCCTCGGCGGCTTTTTGCGCGGCGGCTTGCTTTGCCAACGCCTGTTTCCGCCTTTCCTCAAACTTGCGACGCTCCGCTTCGCGACGCCGCGCGGCTTCCTCGGCTTTGCGCTTTTGTTCCGCCCGACGGCGCGCCTCTTCCGCTTTTCGCTTCGCCTCCGCGCGACGACGGGCCTCGGCCGCTCGGCGCCGCGCCGCGGCGATGCGCTTTTTGCGAGCAGCGGCGGCCTTACGTCTCTCCGCCGTCGAGTCTCCGTATTTAATGCTGCGAATGGAGCGTTTGCTGTACGAGCGCACGCGACCGTCGGTGCGTACGCGAATGTTGTTGCGGGTTTGTCCTATTATTTTGCCGTACACCCGACGCCCGTTCTTGAGGACGATGGTATCCGCGAGTATGTCGTCGGCCGGGGCGCTGAGTATCAGGAGGCACCCCACGATGGCGGCAGCCGAAATCGAACTCGTAAAGAGAGAAAAGATTTTTTTCATGATAAGGAATCCGCTCAAGGTAAAGACGGGATTGAGGATTACTCTGGCGCGAGACCCGGGAGGCGCAAGCTGAAAAATGATATGCGCTGATTTGTCGTTTCGCGCGTTGCGATATGGATTGTTTTCAAACCCATGACAAATCGCGCGGCTAATGTCGCCCTAACATTCTTCGAGCCCTCCGGCCCGGGCAAATGTTTGCGGCAAAACCCGGTGAGAAAACGATTGCGGGGAAAGCGCGCGCTCGTTTCCGTAACTCATGCCGGTATTCGACACAGGGAAAAGCCTGGCCGCCATCCAGGCGCGTCTGCGAGAACTGAATCGCCCCGATACGCGCATCATCGCCGTGAGTAAAACCCATGGGCCTGAGCGCATTGAAGAATTACTGCGGCACGGTCAGCGCGACTTCGGCGAGAATCGCGGTAACGAGGGCCGCGATAAATTCCCCCTGGTCAAAGTCGACGACATCGCGGAGGATGCGCGCCCCATCTATCATCACATCGGTCCGCTGCAATCCGGCGGCGCGCGCCAGTTACCGGGGGTCTTCTCCTGGGTTCACGGCGCTTCGTCATTGAAAGCCATTCGTATTCTGGGGGAAGCCGCCCTACGCGCGCGCGACGCCGGCGCCCCGCCCATGAACTATTTGATCCAGGCGCGCCTGACCGACGAAGAGACCAAAGCGGGCGGCATGCCCGCCGCGGAGATTCGCGCCCTGGACGAGTTTCCCGGTAACGATGCCCTGCACTTTCGCGGCTTCATGACCATGGGGCCTCAGGATCAGGACCCCGGACGCACGCGGGAAGTTTTTCATGAACTTCGGGAACTGCGAGATGAGCTCGTACCGGACGGTGAGTTGAGCATGGGCATGTCCGGGGATTGGGAAATCGCCGCGGCGGAAGGCGCTACCATGATTCGACTGGGTTCGGTACTGTTCGGTCGGCGAGGCGCCGGCCCCTGGAAGCCCACCGAGTCATGAAGATGGTTTCGGAAGCGCCGGCCGGAACGAATATCCGAACCGATCTAGGGTGAAAGGGCTAGTTCCGCGCGGTTCGAACGAGACTAATTTTCAGTCGCGGAGCCCAATCGCCGCCGCATTTTTCTTGCTGTATGACGAGCTATCAGGATTCATAGCCTTGCACGCTCCCTGCATATGGCACTCGATCCCTCAAAACCTCTCCAGTCCGCGCCCCTCTCGCCCGGGGAAGTTCTATTCGAGGCCGGCCAGGCCCCGCGCATGCTCTGCCTGCTGCACAAGGGAGAGGTCACCGCGTATTCTCGGGTGAGCGGCGTTCAGAAGCGGCTCTATGTTCTCGGTGGAAATTCCGCGCCGGGCTTCGGCCCCCTGCTGACCCAATCCACCCATCCGGTAACCCTGGTGGTAACCAAGGATTCGGCGGTGAGCGCCTTTCCGGTTAAGGGCAACTTCACCCAGTTGATTCTGGGCAAACTGAACGTGGGGATGATGGCGGCTAGATCGCTGTTGCAGGAGACCATTCAATCCTTTAATGTAATTAAGAAGTACGCGGCCTTCTTGTCCATGTTGCAGAAGTGCAATGACAACCTGGCCATCGCCTACTTCAAGGCCAGCCCGGGCGCGTTCGAGCAGACCATGATGGGTGGGGAAGCCTATGACCCCGTCATGCCCGCGGCGAAATTCACCGTCGGGGAGTTCCGTCAAAACGGCGGCGAAATTCCGGATCGTATTACGGCCGAATGGCTTCAGGGAGACTACAGCAATCTCCTGCGAAAGAATTACGATTTCGAATCAACCTTCGATCTCAACGAATTCAATTTTCTAAAACGTATTCTGACCCTGCCCATGGAAATTCAGGGCAATGTCTTCAAGACCGACCTGGGGATTCTGCAGGGCCTGGCGTTCAAGTTCGCGAAGATTCTGGAAAACAATGTCCAGGAACTGCATCAACTGCAGGACAGCGTGGATGAGTCCATGGAGATGCTGGCTTCCGGCGAATACTGCTACGTGGAAAAGTTCCAGTTGCTGGCCGATACCCTGGACTCCGGTTTCACCAATGTGCCCTTGCCGGAGTTTCTGGCCATTCTGAAATTCATTAACTCGGCGACGACTTCCTTCCTGAAGAATTACCAGGGCCTGCACACCGTTGCGTTCAAGGACGTATCGCCCTCCTTTGAGAAGGTGAAGGAATTCATCAAAAATCAGGAAGCGGAGAACCCCGATGTCGACAAACCGGCGGCGGCGGCGGATTCCGGAACGTCGGCCGGCATCGACATGGACGCCATCAAGAAGGAGCTAAGCGGAGCCGCCGGCAAGATCATGAATTTCGTCGGCATGCCGGCGGACGAAGGCAAGAAGCTGCTGACGGACCTGCAAGCCCTGCGCGGCATGCAGAACCCCATGGACTCCGGCGGTGACCCCCGCAAAATGCGACGCGGAATCACCAAGCTATACTGGGACGTATACGAAAAGGCCTACTTCAAGTACAAGGAATCCAACGGCAATGTCCCCAAAACCGTTCGTCTGATGCTGGAATACGGCTTTTTCGATGAGACTTTTCTCAACGACGAGCACCTGGTATCGCTGTACACCCTGGAAGACAATACTCGCTCCAGCGCCGACTATAAGATTCTACGCAGCATGGACTGGCTGCCGGCCGTGGCCAACAAGGACGAACTGTGCTCCGTCGACGAGATGGGCCTGAGCTTCTTCGACAAGGTTAAGCAGGAAAACAAGGACAAGGGCTGGAAACGCGAATCGGACGTACCCGACGAGTACGATAACTTCAATATTCGCATTCACTACGAGCTACAGAATTTCATGCAGACCGTTGTTCGCCTGACCACGGGTTCGCCCACGAGCGCCTTCCCCATTCTGACGAAATATCAAATCGTCGTGGACCTGGAGAAATCCTTCGTCACTTATGAAAAGCTGTCGGAAGCCGTGGACAAGGTTCTGTCCGTCGACTATTCCGCCTTCCATCGAGAAATCATCGTCAACGACGAAGAGCAGAACATCCTCAAGGAGTTCGTGCAGCGCCAGGTAATTCCCTACTTCATCATCGTGCCCTCCATCGGCACCAAAGTGATGATGTGGCAGGATATTTCGGGTCGCAATAAGGCTTCCCTGGGCCGCATCGCCGTGCCCACCTTCGCGACGGCCGACCTGTACACGCTCCTGCTCGACGCGGTGGGCGCGTTCCGCTGGGAGCTTACCAAGACCATCCAGGGCGCGGACTGGAACAATGTTTCCCAGCCTTCCATCACGGCGGACTACACCGATTACGTACAGTTCTTCAAAAAGAACCGTGACCTTTCGCCCGAGGTGAAGGAGAAGCTGGCCTCCGAGTTCAAACGCTTTCGCAATGACCGGGATCGTTTCGTGAACGACTATATCAACTGGATCAAGTACGAGTCCGAGGGCGTTCTCAAGCTGAATAAAGTGGCGCGCATGATTCTGTATCGCCATGTGCCCTTCGCAAAGAACATCCGCGACAATCTGGCCACCCAGCCCGCCTACGCGGACATCCAGAATCGCTTCAAGAACATTCGCACGAAAAAGCTGCGGGAACTGGAAGTGCGCTATCGCAAGTACGGCGAAATGATGCCCGAAATTCTTCAGAACAACCTGGACTTTTACAAAGTCTGAGGTCGCTTTCCATTCCGTTCACGATGCAGGCCTTCGTTCACTGGCTCACGGCAAGGCATATCTCCGCCCGGTTGCCCGAAAAAGAAAGCCGTGCTTTTCATATTACGGTCATCGTTCAGATTTCGAGCTTCGTCATCACTTCCTTGATGCACGGCATCAGCAGCTTCGCGCAGCCGCCGGAGCGCATGGGTTTCTTGAACATCGTCGACGGACGCATGCTGTTGGAACTGTTCATCGCCTGGCTCTTGATGCGCGCGGGTTTTCATGCCTTCGCGCAGGTGATGACCTGTTTGAGCTTGCTCTTGCATATTTCCTTGATTGCCTTCGGCATCCCGGAAATTTCCGTCCACCTCTACCTGCCGGCCATCATGCTCATTCCCCTGCTGGCCCTGCCTCCGCGACGTCGAATTATGCGCATGGTTCTGGCAATCATGCCCTGGGCGATGCTTGTCGTGCATCAGGTCTACTTTCGCGTCATGGGCGGCACCACGCCTTTCGGGCCGCCCGTGTGGGACTTGAAGCTGGACCAGCTCCTGCCTGATTTAATCTTCAGCCAGGGGTTGTTGTTATATCTGGTCTATCAGTTCGTACGCATCGCCGGGCGCGCCGAGGATCGCCTGAACATCGAACACGAGAAATCCGAAAAGCTGCTCTTGAACATTCTGCCGGAAAAGGTCGCGGACGAACTGAAGGAGAACGGCGAAAGCATTCCCGTGCATTTCGAATCCGCCAGCGTTTGTTTTACGGACTTTCAGGGTTTCACGAAGATCGCCGAGAATATCACGCCCCGGGAACTGGTGGAGGAACTGGACCGCTGCTTTTCTCATTTCGACGGTCTCATGGAGCGGCACAACCTGGAGAAACTCAAGACCATCGGCGACAGCTTCATGTTCGCCGGAGGCATCCCGACGGCGAATCGCACCCATGCCGCGGACTGCATACTGGCCGCGCTGGAAATTCAGGCCGCCCCGCCGCCCCTGTGGTCGCGCAGCATTCTA
>CAZGYS010000236.1:0-9115 GCA_964530305.1 uncultured Leptospiraceae bacterium | reverse complement strand
CCGAACGCGATAGTCTACTGGGCGTTCGCGAAATCACGGACCCCGACTACTTTGATTTTATTACCCTTGAATCGCCCTTCGTCGCGGACCAGCCCGTGCATTTCGAATTCTCCAATGATCCCCGTTACGCGCGTTTCTTCACGCGGGATGCCCTGGCTCCGGCGAAACAACTGCTCGCCGAAGGCGAAACGAAGGCCGACCAGGTGGACTGGTTCATCGCCCATCAGACCGGCCCGAAGATGTTGCGCCTGTGGAGCAAGGGCCTGGGAATCGCGCCGGAAAAAAATCTCAATACCTTTTCGTCTCTGGGAAACATGTCCGCCGTTAACATTCCGGCGTCCCTGGAATACTTTATAAATGGTCACGACGGCGAAAGGAAAATTCAGCGAGGAGACGTTTTGATGTTCTTCGCTCCGGGAGCAGGCATGCATCTATCAGCCATGCTCTGGAGATACTAGGCGATGAATTTTCAGACACTCAATGCCTGGCCGGTCTTGCCGGCCAATCCCGGCCCCTGGGAATTCTTCTGGTTTCACTTACCCCAGGCGATTCCGGGTTTCGCCACGGCGCTCATCGGGCTGCTTTTCTTTGCCGCTGCTTCCTACTTTGCCGTAAGAGGCGGGCGTTTCTTTTCCTACGGAGGCGCGGCCCTCACGGCCCTGGGCTTCGGCGCGCTGGGTTTTCTGCATGCGCTGCGCACGGTCCTGCCCGGCGGCGAATTGCCGGCCGTTCTCTCCGGTATACTGTATCTGTTTATTTTTCTCATCATTCCCGGAATGTACTATCTGGGTTACTACCTAACGGGCGAACGCTACGGCGTTTTCAAGTGGTTCGCGCATTTCAGTCTCGTGCCGGCGGTGGTCGGTATTCCGGGCTTCCTGAGTACGACGGCGTTTTCGCTGGAGTATCTGGACTATCTTTCCCTGGCCGACGTGTGGCTCATCCCCTGGGGTATCCTGTCGGGCCTGGGTTACGTCTTCTTGGGTTTGCCGCTGTTCATTCGGCATGTTCGCGCGACGGAGATTCCACCGGAGAAAGTTAAGGAACGCCGCGCCCTGCATCTGGGATTTCATGCGCTTATTTTCGCGGCGATAATCAATTTGCCCGCCTTCCTGCGCATGAATCTGTATCCGGCGGCCATGTTTGCTTTCGTGCCCTTGTTGATCCTGGCCTATGGTTTGTTTCGCGCGGACATCGGGGGCCTGCGGCGATTTTTGTACACCGGCAACGGCCTGTTTTACGCCCTGAATCTATTGACGGCCGTAGCCTTGCTGTCCATCGCCCTGACGGCCACCTATGGTCTTTCGCCTTCGTCCTACGCGGGCACGGCATTTCCCTGGGTGATCTTTCCGCTGGTTTCCGCGGTGATCGTCTTTTCCATGGGGATGCTGGTGGGCGGAACGAATCCCGGGCAACGCCTGAATCAGTTGGCGTCGTTTTCGCTCTACATCATCGGTTTTCAATTAATCGCCCAGGCGGGGCATGCCCTGGGTCTGGATGCCTTTACCGCGCGTCGCATCGAGCAGGCGGCGCTGGTCGTGGCCGCGTTCAGCATCAGCGTCAACATGCGCCTCATGCATCAAGCGGCCGCGGAAAAAGTACCCGGTTACATGCTCTTTCTGGATATGGCGGCCGGGGTCGGCGCGGTGTTCGCCCTCACGCCCTTCATGCACGAAGGTTACCATGAATACTACTTCGGCGACGCGGGCGCGGCCGGCCCGCTCTACTGGTTCCATGTCGGCTTGCTGGGAATCCTCATGTTTCGCGTCGGGCGCGTCTGGTGGAAGGCGCGCGTGGACGACGGCCCCGAGGCGAATCCGGCGCGCATGCGTTCGGCGAACGTGACCGCTCTGTACATTCTGACGACGAATGGCGCCGTATTGCTGGGCATCCCGGCGGCCATCGGCCTGCCGGTGCCGTCGCTCCTGCCCCTGGCGTTTATTCCCGTGTTGCTTTTGAATCGCGCGCTGTTTCGTCACGACGGGCGCCTGCGTCACAGTCATTCGCTGGGCATCAGTCGTCGTATTTCGCGCTTCGTGGTTTTCCTGGCGCCGCTGTTCCTGGTGGTCTATTTCCCGTCCTTCGCCGGGCGGGCTTCCGTGATTCACACCATCTTTCACATGATTCTCGTGGCCAGTCCGGTGGTCTTGATCGTGTATCAGTTCGTGTTTTTGTTTTCGCGCCCGGTCTCCGAACAACTGGATCGAACCCATGCCCGCCTGGAGGTGGAACGTAACGAGGCCAATCGCGCCCGGGGTGAAATCGAAAAACTCAATGAAATTTCGCGCAAGGTCAACTCCGTGTTGGACTTCGAGGAAAACCTGGCGCACATTTCCGAATACATTCGCGCGAACTTTCCCATCGAGGTCGTCTGGTTCCAACTGGTGGATCGGGATCGCAATGATCTGTTCACCGTGCGCGTGGACGCCCCGGACGACGCGCTGGAAGGGCAGGTGGACTTCGCCTTGAATTGTCGTATTCCCCTGGACCCGCAGGGCGGTATCATCTACGATGTTTATCTCCGCAAGCATCCCCTGTATTTTTCCCGTCGTCGCGAAAATTATCGCACAGGCATGGACAGGCTGCTGGCCGAGAACTTTCAGCACAATTCCCTGCTGCTGATGCCCTTGATGGCCCACAACGAACTAATCGCCATGATCATTCTCACGAATAATTCACGGCCCTTGAAGATGACTCGTCAGGAGTTCGCGCAGCTCAAGCAATTCTGCGATTACATTACCGGTTTCGTGCATAGCGCCTTTCTCTTTCGCGAAGTGGAGCGTTCGCGCAAGCTGGCCGTTGAATCGCGCAAGTACGCGGAGGAGTCGCGGCGATTGGCCGAGGAGTCCACGGCCCGCAGCGAAAAGCAAAAGGCCGAACTGGAGAAGGAGATTCTACTGGCCAAGAAAATCCAGGAGACCCTGCTGCCGGGTCGTCTGCCGGAAATGACGGGCGCTCGCCTGGCCTTCAAATACGCGCCCATGCTCGGCGTCGGAGGCGACTTCATCGACGTCCTGTACGAAAAAGACCGAGAGCTACTGGGCTTTTTTATCTGCGATGTTTCCGGACACGGCGTCTCCGCCGCTTTCCTGGCGGCCATGGTTAAGATGTCCCTGCACAACTGGTCCGAGACCCTGGAGCGACCGGTGGAAACCCTGGAGCGGGTGCGCGCCGCGCTTTCGGGTAAGCTGGCCAAGCATTTTATTTCGTCCTGCACGGGTTACATCGAGCTTCGCACGGGTAAGGTCGTACTAAGTAATGCCGGCCATCCGCCCCTGCTGTGGGCCCAGGATAATGAAATCGTCGGGACCGTTGGTCCCCGGGGACGCGTTATCTGGGATAATTACCTCTGGAATCTTAATTTCCAGGAACAGGAATTCACGCTGGCCCCGCGCGATAAGATCATTTTATACACCGACGGCATCATCGAGGCGCAAAATACCAGCGACGAAATGCTGGGCGAAGCCGCGCTCATCGATCTTGTGCATCAGTTTAAGTACAATACGCCCGACGATTTCTGTCGGAATGTTTACCAGGAAGTGCTTCGTTTTACCGGGGACCGACCGCAACTGGACGACGACTTTACGCTCTTCGTTATCGAATACACCGGCCCCGACGAAGGGCAGAGGGAGAATCCCCCGGAGGCCCGCACGGGCTGATGAACGACCAGGCCCTGATTCCCTGGCCCGAAATGCCGGCTCATCCCGGCGTGTTCGAATACTTCTGGCATCAATTGCCCTGGGCCATGCCGGGTCTGTTAACTTTCCTTACCGGCATGGTATTGGCGTCCGCCGGATTCTATGCGGCGGCCAGGAAGGGACGCCGCGCGTTCTACATTAGTTTCGCTCTAACTTGCCTGGCTTTCGGAATGCTGGGTCTTACCCTGGCCCTGCGCGCGGTCATCGCCGACAAGGCCGTGCTCTTACGATTGAATCGCCTGCTCTACGTCATGGTTCTTATTCAATCGCCCATGACGGCGCACTTGCTGGATTACATCACGGAGCGGACGTACTTGATCATGCGACTCACGGCCTACGTGTTGTGGGGAACCGTCCTGTATGGTTTGTACGGATTGTACATAGGCCAGGCATTTTCGGGGGAGTGGCATCATTTCGCCTTCGGACTGTATCCTCGCGCCGGTTCGTATCTCAAGCCCTGGGCGGTGGCGGGACTCATCGCCTACGCCTTCGCGGCGATTCCCGCGTGCGTGCTCTACCTGCGCAAGCGCGGCGCGCGTTCGCGCCTGCCGCTGATCATCGGCGTAAACTTCCTGGCGGCCAGCGTCATGTCCAATGCGCCTTCCTTTCTGGGGTATTCGTTTTTCCCCGGCGCGAATTTCGCCTTCGTACCCATGGCCTTCCTGGCCTACGGCGTCTTTCGCCGCGATTTTCTGAATCTAAATGATCTGCTTTTTAATAAGAGCGGTTTGTTCTACGGTTTGAACGCGGTGCTGGGCGGGACGTTTCTCTTGCTGGCGCTGTTACCGGCTTACGGTCTGACGCCCGCGTCCTATGGGGACGTTGCCTGGGAGACGCAGGCGCTCCTGCCCTTGTTGTCCGCCGCGGCGGTCTTCGGACTGGGTATCTTGCTGGGGGGGACGAATCCGCGCAATCGCATCAATCAGATGGGCGCCTTTTCCCTGTACATCGTGGGGTTTCTCCTGATTACGGTGGCGGTCCACAACATCGGTTTGCCGCCCATCGTCGTTCGTCGCATAGAACAGTTCTGCTATATGATCTTCGCGCTGGTACCGAGCGTGCAATTGCGCTTCGCGTTCATGGCCCTGCGACGTAACCCGCCGCGCTACGTGTACTTCTTCGACGTGGCGGCGATCATTTGCAGCGCGTCGGCCATGACGCCCTGGTTGTATCCCCATGGGTACTATGAATATTCCTTCGGTCAAATCAGCGCGGCCGGTCCCATGCTGCTCGTGCTGGGGCTTGTGGGGGGAGGCGCCGTATTCGTCGCGACCCTGGAGTGGTGGCGAAACCGGGGCAAGGGTCGCATGGGAGATCTGGTTACCTTGTACGTCGTCATGGGCGGTTTGCTCATGCTGCTCTACATTCCCCCCACGCTGGGTTACGGAATTTACCCCCTGGGCAATCTCATCGTCCTGCCGACCTTGATTCTGGCCTACGCGGTTCTAAAGTACGGCGGGCGCACGATTCATACCCACGCGTTGCGAATTTCCCATCGCCTTTCCCTGTTCGTGCTGATCATTACGCCGGTCTTTCTCTTGCTTTACTATCCGTCCTTGCGGGGGCTCGCGCCGGAGGGGGACGTATTTTTTCATTTGCTGCTCATCGCCGTGCCGCTCTTGCTTTTGTGTTACCAGTTTACGTTTTTGTTTTCACGCGCCGTTTCTCAACAACTGGACGATATTTACGCGCGCATGCAAAGCGAAAAGGCGGAAGCCGAGCGCGCCCGGGAACAGGTGGAGAAGCTGAACGACTTTTCCCGGCAGATGAACTCCACTTCCAATCTGGATGTGATCCTGGAAGGCATTTTCGCCTACATCGCCGTGAACTTTCGCATCGGCGGAATCTGGCTGTTGATGGTGGACCGTAAGCGCAATGAACTATATACCTACAAGGTTACGGCGGGAGCCAGCATTCCCCGTTCGCTCCTGTATTATCTCAATGACTTTCGCGCTCCCTTGAGCCCGCGCACCGGTACTCTCTACCAGGTCTGGAAGCGCAAGCGCCCCTTCTATCAACGGCGGGTGCGCTCGGGACTCGAGGATACGGTGGACTCGGAGCTGCAGGAACGCCTGCGGCTGCGTTCGTTTTTTCAGATTCCGCTGGTGATTCAGGATCAGACCACCGCCATCATTTGTTTTACGCGTTACAATGAACAGATGCTTCTCAAGCGCGAAGACCAGGCCACCATCGCTCGCTTCTGCGAACAAATCGCCGGAGCCATTCACGGTTCCCATCTGTATAAGAAAGCCGAGGAGCTTCGCTTCGTGGCCGAGGAGTCCGCGCGCACCATTGAAAAACAAAGGGCCGAACTGGAAAAAGAGATCCTGCTGGCCAAGCGCATTCAGGAAACCCTGCTGCCCGAAATTCCGGAGTTGCCCGAGGTGCGCATGGCCTTCAAGTATACGCCCATGCTTTCGGTGGGCGGTGATTTCGTGGACGTTTTGCACGTGCCCGGACGGCTGGGTTTTTTTATATGCGATGTTTCGGGTCACGGCGTTCCGGCCGCGTTTCTTTCCTCCATGATCAAGATGTCCCTTTCCGGTTGGGCTACGATGCTGGACCAGCCCGCGAAAATACTGCGCCGTATTCAGGCGACCCTGGCGGGCAAGATGGCCCAGCACTATATCAGTGCTTGTATCGGTTGCATCGATCTGGAACAGGGCCGGGTCGTCACGGCGAACGCCGGTCATCCGCCCCTTTTGCGACTCAAAGCGAACGGCGAGCTGGACATCGTGGACGAGAAGAGTCGCATCATTCTTGACTATGATCTGGGGCGATTGGACGCCGTGGATTACGAGTTCACCATCGAGGCGGGCGATCGCCTGATTCTGCATACGGATGGAATACCCGAGGCGTCGAATCGCAAGGGCGAAATCCTGGGCGAAGACGCCTTTTACGAGATGGCCCGGGGGTATCGCGATCAATCGCCCGACGCCTTCTGCGAAAAAACCTACGCCGACATACTGGCTTACCGGGGCGGAGCGCAACTGGAAGACGACTTCACGCTCTTCGTCATCGACTTTCTCGGCGCGGCGAAAACCATCAAGGCCTGACGGCGATGGTTCGCGGCGTCGTGTGGGTTAGTCCGCTCTGAAGCGCCGACCAGGTCAGGCCATTGTCCGTGCTGGTCCAGATTTCTCCCTGTGCGCTCTTGACGCCCGCGGCGATGAAGGTGGAAGTCGTCGCGTCATGGACCACATCGGCGAAGGCGACGCCCGAACAGGCGGGCAGGGCGCCGTTGAAATTCCAGTTCAGGGCATTGTCGTCGCTGTAGTCCACGCGGCAGCCATCGCCTACCGCCACGATGCGCGAACCGTTTACGGCCAGGGCTCGGGGAGCCAGGCCGGCCGCGCTGTCGAAAATCGCCGTTGCGTCCGCCGTCCAGGTGGCGCCCAGGGAAGTGGAGTGGGACGAATCGGCCAGGCTGGAATTGGAATCCAGGCCCACGAAAATAAGGTTCGCGCCGTTTCCGAATAGTTCTCCCGTGGAGCTGCCGCCCAGGCCCCCGGTAATATTCGGACGCGTGCCGGTCGCCGCGAAGGGAGCGGTGCCGTTGGAAGCCTGAATCTGGGGCGCGGCACTGGCGGCCGAAGGCTGCGAAACGTAGAAGTTCGTGCCGTCATAGGCTACGTGAGAATAGGGCGTGCCGCCCGCGGTCGAAGGTGTTTGGGCCCAGGTGGAGCCGTCGTCCGCGGAGGTGAGCACGCAGGGCACCAGGGTGTCGGACTGGCCCACGGCCATCAGGGTGGTCCCACCCAGGACCAGGTCGTTCAGGGTTCGCGTAGCGGCGCCGCAGGGAGAAGGCATGCTCGCCGCGGTCCAGCTTTCGCCGTCGCTTGAATAGTAGATGGCGGGCGCGGTGGCGGACGTATCCTCACCCGCGGCCACCCAGCGCGTGCCGGTCCAGATGACTTTCTTGAAGACGATGTTCGTGTTTCCGGCCGCGTCCAACTCCGTCCAGGTGGAACCGTCCAGGGACGTGAAGCCCTTGCCGCCGTCGCCCAGGATGACGAAGCGGATTTGGGTTGATGTAGTCGTACCGCCGTCGCCGCCGGAAGTAGCAATCGCCTGGGATATCAGCAGGTTGCCGATGAGTCCGCCATTGGATTTGTCCAGCGGATTGGCCTGAAACTCAAGGCAGGCGGTATTCGCGAACGTGAAGGCGAGGGCGAACGCAAGAACGCACGGGCGAACATAAAAAAAGATCGAAGGGTTCTCGGCCCGCGCGTGTTCCATACCATGGTAACAAGGCGGGCGCGGAAAAGTGAACCGGAAATTTTCGGCCGGTTTAGAGTGAGGGCCTTCGTCCCGTCACTGGGGAAATCGAATTTCGGCCAGATCTTCCTCTCGAACGAAGCGTTTGCCGTCGGGGGTCAGCACCATGTAATCGCGCCCCTTTTGAATGATCACGCCGCGCAGGGTTTCGCCTTCGATGAGCTTCAGGGTATCGACCTTGCGCTTCATCAGGCGAGCCATGGACTGCAACAGGGCCTCGTAGTTTTTCTTCGTGCGTTGCTTGATGGCGGCTCGGGCGGCCGCGTCCGATGCGAGTTCCTTCGCGGTCAGGGGAACCAGTTCATCGTACTGCTTGATTTCCCGGCGGAATTTCGCCGCGTCGATGCGGCGAGCCGGAGGCAGAACATCATTCGGTTTGGTTTTTTCAAAGCTGGCCAGAATCTTCTTTTGGGTGGCCGGGTTATCCAGTTCCTTTTTGGCCACGCGTATGGCCTGCTTGATTTGCTCAGGTTTGCCGTCAGAGCCGTAGCGTACGGCGCGCATGGCCGGCAGACTGAGTGTTCGAGTTAGTTGCGGTGAATTCTGGACCAGTCCGTTCAAATAGGAACCGTCGGTGGTGGTTTCGTGCCCGGCCTTGACCATCTTGCGCCAGTTGTACAGCTGATCGGTTATGCGAGACAGGGTCGTGCTGGATTCCACGACCTTGCGCGGAATGTTCTGTACCGCCGGAATACGCGGCAACATCATAACCTCACCTTCATGCACGCCGATCTTGCTCTTACCGTCCTCGGCGACTTTTACCTGAAAAGACGTACCCCGCACGAAGGCCGCGGCCGTAGGAGTTACTACGCGCAGGCGTTCTTCGCCGGTGGAGTTCATGCGAAACAGGGCGTTGCCGCGATAAATGCTGACTTCAAAGGTTTTGTGGCGCGGGAACTTGACGGCGCTCAATTTTACCCGGGTGGATTCATTGAGGCGAATGACGAAGGCGCCCTTGGCGTCTCGAATCTGGAGATCGCACAGGGAGCGGTTGCCGACGTTGATGGTTTGGTCGCCCTGAATGATGTCTCCCGGTTTTAGTTTGCGCCCCTTTGAGCCGGCGAAGCTTTCGGACGCGCGGACATCGCCCACGGCAAAGAGCACGATGGCGCTCATTTTGGTCGGCGTGCCGGCCGACG
>CAZGYS010000235.1:0-9219 GCA_964530305.1 uncultured Leptospiraceae bacterium | reverse complement strand
CGCCTTGCCCCGTAGTTTTCGGATCAACCCGCCGCCGTAGGATTCGCCGGACGCTTTTCGCCGAACCGAAAATCGCGCCGGAGCGGGCATGGTGCGATCCAAGAATTCCTCCAGCTTCACGTAGACTTCCCGTCGAGCATGGGACGAGAGAATCAAATCGCCGTGGCCGATGTTGCGCGAATAACCCTCGGCCCGCGAAAACATGATCCATTCCTTGTCCTTGCTGCCGCAGTTCTCATATCCCCAGCGCACGCACGCGGGCGGCACCAGCTCATCGCGCCCGCCGGCCATGAACAGCACCGGCAAATTAATATTACGAAAGTCGCGGCGAAAGTCCACGAAACCGTCATTGGATACGAAATTATTGTTCAGCACGGCCCGCGCGAATTCGCGCAGCAGCTCCGTACTTAGATTACCCAGGGCATTGCCCAGTACCAGGAGCTTTTCGCGATAGCTGAAGTTCGACGCGTTCGCGAAGTAGCTCAGCTTCTGACTGTTGTAGAGGGCGAGTATGGGCGCCAATGCGCGAATCAAAAGACCGGTGGGAATCATGGGAAACATGTAGACTCTCAGAAAGAATCGCGACAGCCCGCGCATGGTTTTCATGGAACCGAATTCACTGGGTGAGCCGATGGTCGCCAGGGTATGCAGGCGCGCGCTCTGGGGTCCCATGGCCATGCAAAATCCAATCATGCCGCCCATGGAGTGTCCGACCCAACCCAGCTTGCGGGCGCCGGTTCGCTCCAGCACGAACTCGATGGCTCGGGGCGCGTCGTGGCGAACATAGTCCGAGAAGGACCAAGTGTATTTGCCCGGCGCGAACGGCCGCGGCTTATGGAAGACCCGCCCGCGCAGCTCCAGCACCCAGACGTCATATCCGCGGTCCGCCAGCCAGGGCGCCAGGCTTCCGGGCTGGTCGCCCAGATCAAAGCTATGGTGATTGGACATGAGCCCGTGGCAGAGCAGCAGCGGATCGCGCCCATTGGGGGTCTTCGGTTTATAGCGATAGACCGTGATGCGGGACCCGTCGGCCGTTTCCAGCAAGTGGATCTCGTCCGCCCGGGGAGCGATGTGCATCCAGTGAGCCCAGATGGTGATCATAAGGCTCCCCAGAACCAGTCCCAGGAAGATACTGATGACAATTAGTAAGAATGTAAACATGGCGTCTTATTTTCGACCGAGTGTTCGGAATGCCTGTTTTCGTCAAAGGTAATTTCTCCAGACATTGCCGCGGGCAGCGTTCCGATTATGCCTTGACGATCACGCCACCAATCCCTACTTTGCCCATGGGAATTAAGGGAAACGCATTTAGATCCCTCTGGCGACGTCTTTACTACCTTCTTTAAAGACTTTACACCACGGTCTTTTCGCAATCCCTGTTCAGACAGCGGAGCAAACCATGCAATCCTGTAGATTGACGCATTTAAGAGAGCTGGAAGCCGAGGCCATGTATGTGGTACGGGAAGTAGCGGCTCAATTCGAGAAACCGGTCCTGCTGTTTTCGGGCGGAAAGGATTCCATCGTCTGCACGCACATCGCCCGGAAGGCCTTTTATCCGGCCAAGATTCCCTTCCCGCTCATGCACATCGATACGGGACACAATTTCCAGGAAACCCTGGATTTTCGGGACGGCCTGATGGAAAAAATCGGTGCTCGTCTGATTGTAGCGTCGGTCCAGGACTCCATCGATAAGGGCCGCGTGGTTGAAGAGAAAGGCCCCAATCCCAGTCGCAACGCGCTCCAGACCACGACCCTGCTGGACGCCATCGCCGAGCACAAGTTCGACGCGGCCATCGGCGGCGCGCGGCGGGACGAGGAAAAGGCCCGCGCCAAGGAGCGTTTCTTTTCCCATCGCGATGATTTCGGTGAATGGGATCCCAAGAATCAACGCCCCGAACTCTGGAATATTTTCAACGGCAAGAAACACCTGGGCGAGCACTTTCGCGTCTTCCCCATCTCCAACTGGACCGAGCTGGATGTCTGGCAGTACCTGGTGCTGGAGAATATCGACATTCCCAATCTGTATTTTACTCACAAGCGTACCGTCGTGGAACGAGACGGCGTCTTGCTGGCCGAGAATCCCTTCATCAGCCTGCTGGACGGCGAGAAGTTCGAGGAACGTCAGGTTCGCTTTCGCACCATCGGGGACATGACCTGCACGGGCGCGGTGGAATCGGGCGCGTCCACCATGGACGACATCATCGCCGAGGTCGCCGCCACGCGCGTCACCGAACGCGGCGGCCGCGCCGACGATAAGCGTTCCGAAGCCGCCATGGAAGAGCGCAAGAAAGTCGGGTATTTTTGACGGGCTTATGACCGGGTTCGCCTTCCGTTCCTGCCTCGCTACGCTCACGGCGGGGCTTATCATGTTCACGTCCGCGGCTCTTCCCGCGGCCGAAGTTACGATTCCGTTTATCCGTAAGGCCGGCCAGGAATACAGCCTGACCATTCGCAAGACTACGTATCGCAGTCGCCCCGGACGACCGGTCGTCGGGGGCACGACATTCACTCCCATAAAAGTCAAGGTCGTGGGCGCCTTCAAGGGCGGCTATGTTCTGGAATGGACCACCGGGGAAGTTTTATTCGAAGAGCGCGCCGCGAACGCCGAGAAAAGCGCGCTCCATAAGATGCTGGCGAAGGAAATCAAGGGAATGCGCATCCGCTTTCGCGTAGATTCCGCCGGCACGGCAAAAGAGATCCTCAATAAAACCGAAATCGCCCTGCGGTATCGCCGCATGGTCGCCCGTCTGTACGAATGGACGCATAAAAAAGGCATGGGAACCAGCCCCGATAAGTTCAAGCAATTTCTACCTCCCGGCACCTTGAGCGCCCAGGGTGTTCAGGATCAGGCTCTGGAGGATTACAACCTCATGAACCAGCTCCTGGCCACTACGCTTCCCCTTGATAAAACCATGCGTCGTAATGTGGAGCTGCCCTCTATTTTTCCGGGCACGAAAGTCCCCGCCGTAGTCACTTCGTCCAAGAAGGCCTGGAACGCGAAAACGGGCATCCTGGATTATCGCGTTCATGTGGAATACAATCGCGCGGTCCTGAATCGCATGCTGGCGGAATTCACGCGAAGGCAATTTCGCGTACTCGGCAAGCCGATTCCTCCCAACTTTAAGCTACCCCCGGCGAGCGTGGAGCAAACCGTGGATTATCGCATTGAAACAAAGCGCGGTTTCGCAACGCGAGTATTATACATCAAGGAAATTCGCATTCAGGGAGCCGTGCGAAGAAACACCACGGAAATTCTGCTGCAGGCGCCGACGAACTAAACAAACATGATGGTCAATTCTGATTTCGTAATGAAGCCGCAACGGAAGTTCTTCTTAACATTTCAGCGGTATGTGTCCTGCTTGTTGGCCGCGATGCTGCTAATCTCTTGTGGGTCAAGCGTCGTCCCCACTTACAGGCCCGCCGATTTCCAACTGGATGGGGGAGAGACAAGCAATGTCCTACCCCGGATTCGCGTGCTGCGCGTTTCGCTGGATTTCATTTCGCACCCCACCGTCAAGGCGGCGTTTCTCAAGCAAATTCGCGCAACCTGTTCCATGGCGGGCATTCGCGTCGTGACCGGGACCACACCGGCAACGGCTCATGTGCTTGAGCTTACCGGTGTAAAAATGCAGGCGCTGTCACGGTCCTATCGCAGTCGGGGCGCCGTCAGTCCGTATCCCTATGGGCTGGGTCGGAGATTTTATACCGGCGCCCAGGTATCGGGACAATTCAAGCTGCTGGACGGCAAAAAGGTATTGCTGACATCATATTTTGAAGGAACTGAACCGCCCCTGACGAAATTTCGCAAGAGTATTCTCGATAAGCGCTACGAAAATCAGGAGAACGCGCCTTATGGCGACGCTTTGCAAGCGCAAGGCGGACTCCTGGAGCGATTACTGGCGGCCTTCATTTATTCCTACGGTCCCAGCGTAGGCGCGAAAGCACTGGCAAGAAAGGAGAACGGCTACTTATCCTCTTTCGTGAAAGGGATTTCCACGCCACGCTATGCGGATTACGCAACCCCGAAACTGGCGGAACTGGTGAAGCATGCCGATGACCTCATCGCCGAAAACGCCATCAACGGCTTGCGCCGTCTGGGAACGACCGAGGCGGCCGTTCGGCTCGCGCGTGTGGAACGATATCCCCCGGAAGACGATCGAATGGATCGAACCCGCCTTGCCTTGCGATTGCTTAGCGAATGGAAATCAAATCCGGAAGCCAGACTACTGTCGGCCTATCGCCTTCCGGAGTACCACGATGATGAAATTTCCAGCGGAATGCTAATCGCAAGGTTGTGGGATTTCCGACACCCTCGACTCGTGGAGCCCTTGATCAAATTCCTGGAAAACGAGCAGCGCCGCCCGGTCGACGAGCAGCAAGAACTGCTCCAAAAAAGAACCGCGGCCATGCTGAGGAGCAACACCGGCCAGGAGCTGGGCGCCGACGCGAAAGCCTGGCGAGCCTGGTGGAAAAAGAACCGGGCGGCCTATCCCATGGGCAAATACAACTAGACGCGAACTTATTTCGAAAATACGCAAAAGAGAATCAACATGACCGACAAATCTTACCTGGGTATGGAACTACTGCGATTCACCACCGCGGGCAGCGTGGACGACGGCAAGAGTACGCTGATCGGGCGCTTGCTGTACGACAGTAAGTCCATCTTCGAGGATCAATACGAACAAATCAAGAACACCAGTGAACAGCGGGGTGATGAGCACGTGAACCTGGCGTTGCTGACCGACGGCCTGAAAGCCGAGCGCGAACAGGGCATCACCATCGACGTGGCGTATCGATATTTCCATACGCCCAAGCGCAAGTTCATCATCGCCGATACTCCCGGCCATATTCAGTATACGCGCAACATGGTCACCGGGGCCTCCACCGCCAACCTGGCCGTGATTCTCGTGGACGCGCGCAAGGGCATCGTGGAGCAGACCAGTCGCCATTCATACATCGCGTCCTTGCTTCAGATTCCTCACGTGGTCGTCTGCGTGAACAAGATGGATCTCGTGGACTACAAGGAAGACGTCTACAATGAGATCAAGGACGCCTACGACGCGTTTGCCGCGCAACTGGACATCCAGGACGTTCGCTTTATTCCCATCAGCGCCCTGAAGGGCGATAACGTCGTCTCGCGTTCCAAAAACATGGATTGGTACGAAGGCGCCACGCTCATGCACGTGCTGGAGAACATCCACATCGCCAGCGACGTCAACCACGTGGACTTTCGCCTGCCGGTGCAGTATGTGGTGCGCCCCCAGTCCACGGAGTTTCACGACTATCGCGGTTACGCGGGACGCATCGCCGGAGGCATCATCAAGCCGGGCGACGAAGTCACCGTGTTGCCCTCCGGTTTCGAAACGAAGGTCAAGTCGGTGGACATGCTCACGGGCGATTCCATTGAAAGTCTCGACCAGGCTTTCGCGCCCATGTCGGTGACCCTGACCCTGGAAGACGAACTGGATATCAGTCGAGGCGATATGATCGTCGGCCCGGGCACTCATCCGGTAACCGAGCAGGATATCGAAATGATGATCTGCTGGTTCAGCGAAACACCGCTGAATCCGGGCGGCAAATATTTCCTGCGCCATACGACCCGGGATCTGCGTTGCATGATCAAGTCGGTGGACTACAAGATAAACATCAACAACCTGGAACGCGTGAAGGATGATCTTCAGGTCAAGATGAACGACATCGCCCGCATTACCGTGCGCACGAACCAACCCCTCTTCCTGGACAAGTACCGTCGCAATCGGACCACGGGCAGCGTGATCCTCATCGACGAAGGCACCAACGCCACCGTGGCCGCCGGCATGATCGGATAATGAAGAAGTACCTGATCCTGGTCTTAATGATTGTCGTGCCGGCGTTTCTGTTCGCGGCGCTGATCCTGACGCGCAATCTGGGCACGGCGCGCGGTCTGCTCTGGTCCCTGGCCGTGTTGCCTCCCGCGGCGCTTCTCATCGGCGTGCTGATCTGGAGGCATCGCCGCGCGCGAGGCGAATTGCCGGAACACATCGTGGAACATCGCCCCGGTTCCATGCACTACCAGAGCATGGTGCACCTGAATATCGCCGCGGAGAAACTCGCGGAAATCTGCAATCATACCCTGCGCCTGACCACCGGTCGCGAATCCGAACCACCGACCCGCGACGGCGAATTCGCGGCGTCCACGCCCTTTAATATACGTGACTGGGGCCAGAGAGTAATTCTCCACGCGGAAAACCGCGGCACGGAAACCGTCGTGCAAATCGAATCGCGTCCGCGCTTTAAGTTAACGCCCCCCGATCGAGGCAAGAACGCGCGCAATGTGCAAGCCGGGGTGGAATACCTTAAACGTTACGAACGGGCGCTGACGGTAGGGATCGAGTGAGCACGGGGGGCACCGGGACCACGGGGTTTATTTCATTCAGCAGTCAGATCGATATCGGAACGAAGCGTGGAATAGCGCAGGCAGGGTACCCCAATAATCTCCGCGCCCCCTGCGTCTCCGCGGTAAATTCAGAAGCGGACAGGTTAGCTGGAAAAAACCCGGTGCTCCCCGAGTCCCCCGTGCCTATGCCGGCGGCGGTCGACGTACGGCGACTTTCACCCGGTCCAACAGCTTCACGCGATTGATGGGCTTCGTCACGTAATCATAGGCCCCGTTCTCCAGAACATGGCGAATCACGGCCGATGAGTTCTCGGCGGACATAAACACGATGCGGGGAAAGGGCTTGAGCTGCTTAATCTCCCAGAAAGCCGCGAAACCGTCCAGGCGCGGCATGATGATATCCAGCAAAACCAGGTCGGCTTCCCCCGGATTCTTGCGCAGCCAGGTTACAAGCTCCCGACCGTCGACCGGAGTTGCCGGCACAATGTAGCCATGGGTCAGCAGCAGTTGCTTGAGGGCATGGGCTTCCGGCTCATTGTCGTCACAAATCAGAACCCGGAAGGCTTTACCGGTTTTTGGGTCAATTCCGTCTCGATCATCCATGGAAAATCAATACTTGCAAGCGCCCGTTGTTTCCGGCAAGCATTAAAGGCGATTGATTATCTCATCGGCCATTTCCATGGTTCCGATGGTCTTCTCTCCCGGCGCGGCGATGTCCCCCGTCCGCGCCCCGGCTCCAATGGCCGCCTGCACCGCCTGCTCGATTTTACGAGCCGTGTCTTCCATATCGAAAGTATAGCGCAGCATCATGGCACCGGAGAGGATCTGGGCGATGGGATTGGCGATTCCCTTGCCGGCGATGTCCGGGGCCGTTCCGCCCGAGGGCTCATACAGGCCGAAGTTGGCGCTGTCCGAGAGCGAGGCACTGGCCAGCATGCCCAGGCTGCCGCCCAGCACGGACGCCAGGTCGCTGATGATGTCCCCGAACATATTGCCGCAGAGCACGACATCGAAATCGGCCGGCTTGAGGATGACCTGCATGGCCGCGTTGTCCACGTACATGTGCTGGAGATCGATGGGGGTCTTGCCGGTCTTATTGAATTCCTCGGCGGCTTGAATTACGACTTCGCGCCAGAGCACCATGGTGGTGAGAACATTGGCCTTGTCCACGCTGGTCACCTTGCCCTTGCGGCGCGCGGCGGCGTCGAACGCGACTTTGGCGATACGCTCCACCTCATAGCGATGGTAGACCATGGTATCGAAACCTTTCTCTTCGGGGCCCGAGCCTTCGCGACCCTTGGGTTGGCCGAAGTAGATGCCGCCCGTAAGTTCGCGCACGATGAGCATGTCCAGCCCGTCCTTCACCGCGTCGAATTTCAGCGGACAGGAGTGAGCCAGCTCCGGAAACAAAATCACGGGGCGCAGGTTAACGTATAAATTAAAGTGCTTTCGCAAAGGCAGCAGGGAGCCGCGCTCGGGCTGCTTTTCGGGGGGCAGGTTTTCCCACTTCGGTCCGCCGACCGAACCGAAGAGAATCGCGCGACTCTCTTCACACAGCTTCAAGGTTTCATCGGGAAGAGGAACGCCCGTTGCATCCAGGGCCGCGCCGCCCACCAGGGCTTCTTGAAACTCGAAGCGTTTCCAATCATCCCCCAGGGCTTTTTCCAAAACGGCCATGCAGGCCTTCATGACTTCGGGACCGATTCCGTCTCCAGGTAATACCGCGATTCTTTCCGACATGCGAACAGGTTTCGCGACCGGGGTCGCCCGGTCAAACAAAGGACGGGAGCAAGCACCAAAAAACCCGCCGGGCTGAACGCGGCGGGTTTAATTACAAGCAAGCTGGAATCATGCTTAGAGCGGGTGACGCTTTTCCAGGTAAGCTTTCAGGGGGCCCAGATAATATTCGCCCCAGCCTTCATTATGAATCTCGCGAATGCGACGGGTAGGCAGACCGGAATGGCGCAGGGTCAAGCGCGTCCCGCGCGGACCTTCCTCCAATTCCCAGGCAACCAGGGAATCCAGTTGAGACGAATCCCAGGAGGCTTCGCGCAGGGTGTAGCTCAGGCGATGGGGAAAATCAATCTCCTTGATCAGGCCGGACATTTCGCCGTCCCACAGGGAGTACTTACCGTTTACGCGCGGCTGCACGCGAGCCGGACCACCGCCCCAATCATCAATGACCTTGGAAACGGTCATCGCGCGGAATACGTCCACCAGGGATGAGCGAATACTCTCCACGATCAGTATATCTTCTATTTTCGCATATTTAACCAGGCCCGGCATAATCTTCCTCCGCGGGAATATCCCATTGATCAGTGTCGGAAGATCCGGGAAAAAATGTAGCCATTTTCCCCCGTTAGACCGTCGACCGTTGCACCGTCACTAAACCGTTCTTGACCCGCCGCGCCCATGGACTTGAAATCAACCATGCTCAATATTCTATACGTCGGCCTGGGCGGTTTCCTGGGAGCCGCGGGGCGATACCTGATCAGCCTGGCCTGGCAGGGCCGCGGACCGGAGTTTCCCATGGCGACCCTGATCGCGAACCTGGTCGGCTGCTTTCTCATCGGTGGAATCGCCTATTTCGTGCTGCGGGGAGGCCTCCATCCGGGCTACCATCTCTTCTTTGTCGTGGGCGTTCTCGGCGGATTCACGACTTTCTCCAGCTTCAGCCTGGAGACCCTGGGTCTGGTGGAGCGCGGGCGATTCAATCTGGCCCTCCTCTATGTCGGTCTGAGCCTCATCGGCGGCGTCGTATTGACCTGGCTGGGCGCGGGAACGGCCCGCTGGATGTTGACCAGGAGCTAGCGCGCCGACATCCGCGCGAAAAAAATCAGGGA
>CAZGYS010000234.1:0-9223 GCA_964530305.1 uncultured Leptospiraceae bacterium | reverse complement strand
ACTATCAGACGCATGACGCAGGCCTTGAAAAAGAGGAGTGAGGGCGATGGCCGCGCTGCTGGTTAACTTCGTTCTCTCCGTTATTCTGGGCATCGTCCTGCGCGTCTTCGTCAGTAAGAAACTGGGCGCGGCGGCGGCCGTTATTCCACCCCTTGCCGGCGGATTGCTTTTCCAGCCGGGGAGTGTGCTCATGCTGGGTTTGTATCTGGCCGGCGCCCTGGTTGCGTTTCTCATCGTCTATTTACCGCGTCCCGGATTTTTCTCCATTGGTCGACGCAACTACAACCCCGAGGAAATGCTCATCCCCGAGGACTACGTGAACCCCATTCGCCCGGCCCATTCCATGCACGGCAAGCCCCTGCTGCTCATTGCCAATCCGCGCGACTACATCGTCGTGCGCTACGGTACGCCGCCGGAGATCATCGATCAAATTCTTGCCAGCTACGAACAGGGTGTTTATCGTTACGAGGACTTCGCCGACTACGTGATCGAAAACTAAAAGGCGAAGTGGGGGCTTGCGTATGTTCGGCGATCTCTTTGATATTTTTTTCGGCGCGGGATTCGCCGTAGCCTCGGCCGCCGGATTCGTGCGTTTCCTGGGGGAGATTCGGCGGGCTTTTCAGTCACGCGAATGGCCCTCCGCCATGGGCAAGGTCCTGGTTTCCGAACTGGAATACAATGACGAAGTCCATGACCCTTGCGTGCGTTATGAATATATTGTCGAGGGAGTCAAGTATCTCGGCGATCGTATCATGTTCATGGAGTCGCGGACCAATATCGAAGGCCCCGGCAAGCGGCTGGTTGCGCGTTTTCCGGTGGGGGAGCCGGTAGACGTGTACTATGAGCCCGGCAATCCGAACAACGCCGTGCTGATTCCGGGCGCTGCCTCCGGTCGACTCTTCTGGATGGTTCTGGCCACTTCCGCCTTTCCATTTTTCTTTCTCTTCTCGGTCTGGTTGTTCGTCTCCGCCGCAAGCGGGATCTGGAAAAGCCTGTTTTCTTAACTTTTTACCCGCGGGATTGACGATGCGCCGGCGCCGTGATAAGGTGGACGCAAGGACGTCCGTCGAGAGATTCCCATGCGAAAATACTTTACCCTTTCATCGTTTCTATTTATGGCCTGCGTTATTTTTCTATGCCTGGGCTCGTTGAGCGCGCGTTTCGTCGGGTTGCCGGAAATGCGGACGGCCCTGCAAGCCGGCGAGAAATACAAGGTCACAAGTAAAAGCGGCGCGCGGACTTTTCAGGGTGAAAAGCTCGAACGACTGACGGCACGGGTGACCGTCTTCACGAACGTCTTTCTTGTTTTGATTCCCCTGTTGATTCTGTGCGCCGCGGCCGCCTTAAAGTGGGAGTTTCATGCGGCCCTGGTGGGAGGCGCATTCGTCCTGGTTGCGCATTTACTGGGGTTGTTGCAGGTGGGGTGGGGCGAATACACGGCCATGAGCGCGCGTTCGGGTGCCGTCTCCATGGCGTTCAGTCTGTCGGTCCTGGGAATCCTGCCGGCGATATACGTACTGTACATGCGTCACAATCGCTTGAAATTTCATCCGGATGTGCCGGAGTATTAAGGGAGTTCCGACGCTTGAACTTTTCCAATCTACTTTTACTTGTAGCCTGTCTCGGGCTGGGAGGAGCGTCCTTCGCTTATCATGGCTGGGATGAGCCGGCCATGTATAAGACCTGGAAAGCCGGGAAAACGTATAAAATTCAAAGCAGAAGCGGCTTTCGCAATTATAAAGGCAAGGCATTGGAGCAACAGCTCGAGCGAACGCGATTCGTCGCGCAAGTTCTCAAGGCCCTGGCGGCCGGGATGTTGCTTTGCTTTCTCGGCTATTTTAAGTTTAGCTTGCTGTTTTCAATTTTGGCGGGACTCTTCACGATTCTAGCTCACGTGGCCGTGGCCGTGACGCTGGGCGGCGAAGGCTACGGCAGGGTGATCATCATGGCCGGCTATGTTTCGCTGGGCTTGATGCTGTCCTTTCTCGGTGTCGGGCCGGTCTTGATTGAGATCTTCGCACGTAAACTGGAGTGAGCTCGGCGCTAAGTTTTATTGGGTATTTGTTCTCCGGAGCCGAAAGTCCGTCAGTGCCTTAAACTTGCACATCATTCAAACGGCGAATCGGGTTTCGCGCTTCATTTTGCTTTACTTGAAGAATGTATATAGCTTATACTGGCTGAATGTTTGATCTGATTAAAGACGGCTGGCAGCTGTTTATCGCTCTTATCTTCGTGTACATCGGTGCTTATATCGCGTTCGGAAGCCTGAAGGAATTGATTCTGGGCCGGCGCAGTGATGATTGGCCCAGCGTGAAGGGTACGATTGTAAAGTCCCAGGTGGAGAAGGACAAGAAAAAAAAGAAGTCCAAATCCTGGGGTGGTAGGATTTTCAAGAAGCGCAAAAAGAAATCCTCCAATTCGGAGAAGCGCGGAACCTATATTCCTCAGGTCGATTACGAATACTCCGTCAATGATCAGGCCTATCAGAATGATCGCGTCGCGTACATGGAAGCCGACGCCGTGGATTGGGATTCCGCCGAGGAAATCGTAAGCCGGTATCGGGAGGAATCCACCGTCCGGGTCTACTATTCGCCGAACAAACCCCAGCGGTCGGTGCTGGAGCCGGGACTTACGTTCTGGCGGGGCCTGGGCGGCGTGCTGCTCTTTCTGCTGGGGCTGGTCATCCTGGGAGTTGCGTCTTACGTCATTTACCAGGGCGTCATGGAACGCTTCTTTTAATAGGCGTTTAATGGGCGTCTAGGCAGACGGTAGGCCTTCAGCGATAGTCGCGCAGGGCGGAAAAAAGCTCGGCTTGATCATAGCGTTGGTCCCGTTCCATGAGCCTGCGGCGATAGCGGGGCAGGCGCGCGTCCCCCGTGTTCCGGGCGTGATCGATGAGCAGCAGCAGACCTTCGCGATTCCAGGTATACAATCGCCCCCGGCGCAGCAGCTTCATGATCAAGCGCGCGCCGGCCTTGCCGTTGCGAAACTCGCCCGTGGCGAAATCCAGACTCTCGTTCTGGTAGTTCTCCAATTCATGGGCAAAATAGGCCGCCGACTCCGCGTCGTCGCCACGCCCCAGCTGACGATAAGTCGCCGCCAGCAGGCGATAGATCTGCACCCTTTCGCGTAAATTACCCTTGAGGGAAGCGGCGCGCAGCTCCAGGGGCGTCAGTTCCAGCGCCTTGCGAAACGCATGCAGGGCTTCGATCTTCATGCCGTTGCGCCGTAGAAATGAACCGAAAGCGAACCAGGCGCGGGCGTCGCCGAACCAGCTCAGGCGCAGGCGATGCATGCGGCGCTGGGCTTCGCGAATCGCCTTCAGGCGATGAACGGCCGGCTCCGTGCTGCCCAGGGCGATGTTTTTTCGTTCCTTTCTTTCCAGAGCTTCCAGATTTCGCAGGCACAGGCGATAGCTCCCGTCGCGTTCGCGATTGCCCATCAGGTTCTTCATGCCGGCCCGCGCCGTTCGCGCAAGGTCATGGCGTCGGAGTTCCGACAGAAGCACGGCGTCGTCGTCCGCGGTCGGAGCACCCCCCTTCGTCTTGCGGCGCAGATAGCGATTCAGCGCCAGGGCCTGGTAGGCGGCCGCCGCGTATTCCAGGGGATGCAGGCCCCGGGTCCATAGCGATTCGGAACGCTCGAAATGAGCGAAGGGTGGATTGCGCACGGCGTCGACCCAGGGCGTCCGCCGAAGGCCGGCCTTCTGGACGTTTCCCGCGGCGGACGCGGCCGGGCAGGCGAAGGGGAGTTCCGACGTGATGATTCTGAGAGCCGGGTCTACCGTCTTTTTACGCGTCCCGTCACCGGCCTTGCCGCCGGTCTTGTCCGCCAGGTTCCTGGCTCGCAATACCGCCGCTCGGTACGAGGCCCGGGCTTGTTTGTAGGAGCGCATGCGCAGATTATAATTTCCCAGCAAATAAAAGAGAAATGGATCCGCTTTGAGTCGCACGGAGCGAACCAGGGAGTCCGCCGCCAGTTCCGGTCGGTCTTCCGACAGATACAGCAGCGCCCGTAGCTTGTGGGCTTCGGCGCGGCCGTCCAGCCAGGCCCGGTCATGCTTCTCGGCGATGGTCAGATAGAACCGGGAGCGCTTGTGAAAACCCTGTCGATAAACGGCAATGCCGCTGGAAAGAGCCGCCCGGGCCAATCTTCGCGTCACGGCATCGGATTTTGTCGGAGTTCCGACGGATTGAGCATGCAAGCGTCCGTTGATTCTTGAGTCGACCGACGGTAGTCCGGCAAACGTCCCGAACGAAACCGACGGCATGGAAAGAACCAGGGCAATCAATAAGGGCATGCCCACGGAGGGGGCAGACCGTAAGACTTTTAAGCTTGACACCATGGTCATTCGGCCGGGCTTGATAGATCCTCAGGAGCGCATATAAAGAAGCATCTCATGCTCTATAAATCGTAGCTTTTCGGCAAAACATTAGCATTTCGGCCGCTATCCGGCCCCTGTCGAATCATCGGCAGGTCCTCATGAGACCACAATTTGGTCCTGAGAGCCGAATCGCCGTTCCTGTTCCGCAATTCCAATAATATATAAGGAGAGTTTGGATGAATTTTATCTACCTGACCCTTGGGGCCGGGTTGGCTGCTCTGCTCTTTGCCTTCTGGAAATCGAGCTGGGTGAATAGCCAGGACCCTGGTACTGAAAAAATGCAAAAAATCGGCGGACACATCGCCGACGGTGCCATGGCTTTCTTGAAAGCCGAATACAAGACCCTGGGCATTTTCGTCGTAGTGGTTGCCGTTCTTCTGGGCGGCGCGAACGCGACGAATCCGCAATCTTCCTGGATCGTAGCCCTGTCATTTATCGTCGGAGCGGTTTGTTCCGCCCTGGCCGGTTACATCGGCATGAAGGTGGCCACGCAGGCCAACTTTCGTACGACCAACGCGGCTCGCGAAGGTCTCGCTAAAGCCCTGGAAATCGCCTTCACCGGTGGTTCCGTTATGGGTATGGGCGTGGTCGGACTGGGTGTTGTCGGTCTCGGCGGCCTGTTCGTTGTTTACAGCCTCGCGTTCGGCACGAGCGCCGGTGGTAGCCAGACGGACGTAGCGCGAACCCTGAACATCCTGGCCGGTTTTTCGCTGGGTGCTTCTTCTATCGCTCTGTTCGCTCGCGTGGGCGGCGGCATTTACACTAAAGCTGCCGACGTAGGCGCGGATCTCGTGGGTAAAGTCGAAGCCGGTATCCCGGAAGACCACCCCCTGAACCCCGCTACCATCGCCGACAACGTGGGCGATAACGTGGGCGACGTCGCCGGTATGGGCGCCGACCTTTTCGAATCCTATGTAGGCTCCATCCTGGGCGCCATGGTTCTGGCAACGGCTTTTATCGCCATTCCCGAAGTAGGCATGAACGGTATTTTCCTGCCGCTGATTCTGGCGGGCGTCGGTATCGTATGCTCCATCGTCGGAACCTTTTTCGTACGCGTAAACGAAGGTGGTGATCCCCAGAAAGCCCTGGATATGGGTCACTGGATTTCCTCCATCCTGATGTTCGGCGCTACCGTAGGCGTCGTCTTCGCTCTGCTGCCCGAGAAATGGGTCGCCGAGGGTTTCAACTACACTCGCGTAGGCATCATCATCGCCACGGTTATCGGTCTGGTTGCCGGTATCGCCGTTGGTAAAATCACCGAGCACTACACCGGCACGGGAACGGGCCCGGTTGTCAGCATCGTGGAACAATCCACCACCGGTCCGGCTACCAACATCATCGCCGGTCTGGGCGTGGGCATGCGCTCCACCGCTTATCCCATTCTGATCATCGCCGTCGGTATCGTAGGTTCCTACTTCGCGGCCGGTCTGTATGGTATCGCCATCGCGGCGCTGGGTATGCTGGCCAACACCGGTATTCAGCTGGCCGTCGACGCTTACGGTCCTATTTCGGACAACGCGGGCGGTATCGCGGAGATGGCGGAACTGCCGCCGGAAGTTCGCGAAAGAACCGACAAACTGGACGCGGTCGGCAACACCACGGCGGCCATCGGTAAAGGCTTCGCGATTGTATCCGCGGCCCTGACGGCTCTGGCTTTGTTCTCCGCTTTCATGCAGCAGTCCGGTATCGCCAAGGTCGGTATCAAGGTTTCCGAGCCCATCGTAATGGCGGGTCTCTTCGTCGGCGCCATGCTGCCCTTCGTATTCTCGGCCATGGCCATGGACGCCGTGGGTCGCGCCGCGCGCTCCATGATCAACGAAGTGCGTCGTCAGTTCGCCAGCATCCCCGAGCTGAAAGCAGCTCTGGAAGTGATGAAGAAATACGGCGACGACATGTCCAAGATGAAGCCGAAGGACAAGAAGACCTTCGAAGCAGCCGACGGAAAAGCTGAATACGCTAAATGCGTTGAAATCTCCACCAAGGCGGCCATCAAGGAAATGACCATGCCCGGTCTGCTGGCGGTCATCTCTCCGGTTATCGTAGGTTTCCTCTTCGGCGCTCAGACCCTGGGCGGCATGCTGGCCGGCGTCACCGTTTCCGGTGTTCTCATGGCCATCTTCCAGTCCAACGCCGGCGGCGCATGGGACAACGCCAAGAAGATGTTCGAAGGTAAGGTCGTCGTAGACGGCGAAGAGCACAAGAAAGGCTCCGAGGCTCACAAGGCCGCCGTTACCGGCGACACCGTGGGCGACCCCCTGAAAGACACCTCCGGTCCTTCGCTGAACATTCTCGTGAAGCTTATGTCCGTTGTTGCTCTGGTTATCTCGCCCCTGCTGGCGGGCAAAGCCGGATACATCACCGAGTACCTGAATCAACTGCTCAAGTAATTGATTCACATCCTTACGGCGCGTCGCATGGGCGATGCGCTGTTCGGGAAAGGGCGATTCGACGCAAGTCGGTCGCCCTTTTTTATTTCGTCGACAGTTTCGCCGAACCCCTGCCCAATAGGCGAGCATGCGGCGATTTCACTTCTTCCCGGTCTTAACTCTGTTGCTGGTCTGGGCCTGCGCTGAACCGGAAGAGTATGGCAGTCTGGAAGTCGCGCTCCAGGAGCCTTCGCGGGTTCAGGCTCTCAGCATATCCCTTAACAGGCGCAGTGAACGCGAATTACTGCCGCGCCTGATTGAATTAAAAAACTTACGTGGGTTGACCATCACCCATATGGAACGCCGTCGCTCCTGGATTCAATCCGCCCCGGGTTTCACTATCCCGCCTTCGGTGCGCCGACTACAGTTGAACCTGGCTTCGCCGCGAGGCATCGCCTCATTGCTCAAGAACCTGCATCGGCTCGAAAGCCTGAATATTAATCTGCGTGTCCGGCGAGGGAATCCCGGCGAGACCGCGACCCCGAAAGAATACCGCATCCCGGTGGGGCATCTACGGCGATTGAAAGCCCTGCAAGTAGGCTTCGGTTGGCACGCAATCCGTCCGGCGGGTTTGATCGAACTCCAGGATTTGAGGGAACTCTATTTGAGCATGGGCGCGATGGTGAAGTTGCCGGCGGACGTGACGCAACTGCGCGGCTTGCGCACACTGCGGCTTTATGAGATGCCGAACCTGAAAACCTTGCCGGCCGACCTGGGTAAGCTGACCGAACTTGAGCAAATCCATATCCTGGGGGTGCCGCTGGAATCCCTGCCGGCGAGCGTGGGTCACTTGCGCGAACTGGAGCGCCTGATGGTTCGCCATGGCCGTCTGGAAAAGTTACCTTCCAACCTGGCCAGGCTGACGAATCTGCGGCACCTGGACCTGGGTAACAATCGCCTGACTCGCTTCCCGATTGCAAAGGGCGCCTGGGAAGATCTTCGCGTATTGCGATTAGAGGGCAACCGGCTGGAGGTCCTGGATCCGAACATCGGCGGCCTGGATGATTTACGGGAACTGAACCTTTCCAGCAACCCTCTTGCATCCGTGCCCGCTTCCCTGGCCGAGCTGGGAGACTTGCGTCATCTGAATCTGGCGGCAACGCGCCTGAAAGATCCCTGGTCGGTCGTGTCTGAACTGTCGGACCTGCGTACCCTGAACTTGAATTCCCTGGGCCTGACCGAAATCCCCGCGCAAGCGGCCCGGCTCCGTAAGTTAAGGACCCTGCGATTCGCCGGAAACGAACTAGCTAATTTCCCCACGGTCGTCATGAAAATGAACGCCCTGGTCAGCCTGGACCTGCGCGAAAACAACATTCGCCGCGTCTCGGCCCGGGTGGCCGAGCATCCTTCCTTGCAAGCGCTCGAGCTGGCGCGCAACCCGCTGGCTAATGTCCCGGCGGAAGTCAATGCCATCAGGCCGTACCCTGATGCCGAGTGGGACAAGGCTTCCCATCGGGACTCGCATCGTATATTTAAGTGAATACGTCGCAAGGCCGTTGCGCTCCGTAACACTCTTCAGACAAAAACCGTTCCCTCCCACGCGAAACGGTTGAAAGCTTTACGTCCGTCCGCGAAACCCTTTGCGCATTCGCGCCGTGTGCTTCCGCCTTGTTTAATGTTCAAGGAAGCCCGCGGGATTGTACCGGAGGGTAAAGTGGCTAATTCTCATCGTGTGGTTTTCGTGCATGGATTTTTCGGTTGGGGTCCGGGAGAACTGGAGGCCATGCCCTACTGGTCGGAAGCATCGAACGCGGATCCCCATTGCGACGATCCCAATCGCCGCGCGCTCTTCGCGTCCCTCGGGCCTTTCTCTTCTCATCATGACCGCGCCTGCGAACTCTTCTATCAACTCATGGGTGGTCGCTGCGATTTCGGCGCGGAACACTCCGCGAAGTACGGTCACGACCGCTACGGCAAGAACTATGTCGAGCCGCTGTACGCCGAGTGGAGCGCGGAGAATCCAGTGCACTTCATTGCCCATTCCCAGGGCGTGCCCACCGTACGCATGTTGCAGCACCTGTTGAAGAAGCGCGCGTTTACGAACCCCCGGACGGGCATGCCTTATGAGACCGACGCCAATTGGATTTCGTCCCTGAGTTCGGTGGCGGGCGCCAACAACGGCACCACGGCATTGTACTACGCGGGCTGTTCGCGCGAAACGGGCCGAGTGGATGCCGACGGTCTATCCCTCATTCAGAATTTTCTCAAGACGGTATTGACCAATCGCCTGGCGCACTCCAAACAAGCGCGCAACATCTATGATTTTGATCTGCAACACTGGGGTCTGGAAGCGCGCAAGAACGAGGGGGCCCCGGCCTTTCTTTCGCGGCTCAACGAAGCCGAGTATTTCATGGAAAGCGAAGACAATGCCTTTTTCGATCTGACCCTGCACGGCATGTTGAAGTGGAACCAG
>CAZGYS010000233.1:0-9260 GCA_964530305.1 uncultured Leptospiraceae bacterium | reverse complement strand
CGCCGCTCGACGAACTCTGGAAAAAAAACTTGTCCCTTCCGCTAAATACCGCGGTTTAGCGAGCATGGGTCGAAGTACGGCACTCATGCTCACGATGCTGTTCACCGGCGGCGGCCTGCAAGCCGCGCTGCCGGAGCTCTTGATCCTGGAGCCCTCCGTCGACGTCAAGGTGGATCGGGATCGCGCGCGCGTACTTACCGAGCGTTTGGCCGAGGTTCTACGCAAGGGCCGCTATGTTCGCCCCGCGGGCGCGAAATCGCCGTGCGACTCCCGGGACTGCGCCCTCAAAATCGCGCGAAAACGCGGCAGCGAGCGCGTACTGCTTTCGCGCATCAGCAAACCCGGCCGAGAATATCTGGTGGAGACGGATTTCTTGAACGTCGAGTCCGGCCGCGGGGAGGTTCGCGCCGGAATTCGCGTCCCCAGTCTGGAGAATCGAGACCTGGAAGCCGGTGTCGCGGCCCTGGCCCGCGAAATCGAGGCGGGCCTCAAGCAGAGGGGTTATCGCCCCGAGCGCATCTTGAGCTGGGACGATCACGCCCGTGCTCTGGTTCCCGGCTTGACCCAGTACGGTCGCAATCAAAAACGCTGGTCCTACTTTCTGGCGGGCGGCAGTCTGTTTCTTTTTCAGAGATACCTGACTCAGCGTTCTCGGTGGATGACGGCGCGGAGCGAATTTCAAGATCCCCTGCCGCCCCTGGCCCTGGCCGTGGCCCTTCGCAATCAGCCGGGCGCGGGCGCCGCCGCGGGGAATTTCTACACGGAAAATTTACGCGCCAAGGCGGATGCCCGGGGGCGGGACTTGAATCTATCCCTGCTCCTACTCGGCGGACTACTGGCGTGGAATTACCTGGACGCGATCAACGATTATCGCTACGGCTTTTTTTTATCGGGGGGCCGAGAATTCCGCGCTCCACGAACGTATACTTTAAGACACGCCTTCATTGGGAAGCGTGAACAAAGACCTGAATTCAGTTTGAGTTTCACCTGGAGCATGGCCCTGGGTGAATCCCACTGATAAAAGTAAGATTGTAGTATCAGCATGCACGCGCCGGTTAATACAAAATTCGACCTTCGGTTTCGCTTAAGGCGATTCACGTTCGCACTGCTTTGTTTCGCGTCCCTGGGAAGCGGAGCCTGCCTCATCGCCGATTCCACGGGGGAGAACCCCGCCGCCCTCGTGGGCCTGGCCGTCGCGCCGGATATTCGTTCCATCAACGGCTTTACCCTGCGCGCCCAGGACAACACGGCCTTGAGCGGAGACGCCGTGGGCATCATCGATCAGAGCGCCCGCACCATCACGGTACTCGTGCCCCTGGGCACGGACGTCAGCTCCCTGGTACCCATGGTGGAATACCAGGGCGCGGGCGTCGAACCGCCTTCGGGCATGCCGGCGAATTTCAGCGGGCTTCTCCCTTATACCGTAACGGCCGAGGACGGTTCCAGGACGGATTACCTGGTGCGCGTCAAGGCCGGCAGCGCGAGCGACAACTCCATCAATGTGTTTACCTTTCGCGCGGCGGACAACCCAGGGCTCACCGCCGACGTAAACGGGCTCATCTTCGAAAGCATCGGCCTGATCACGGCCGCGGTTCCCGCGGGGCCGACGCTTTCCGCGCTGGTGCCCAGCATCGCCGTGAACGGCGAAACCATAACGCCCGCAAGCGGGACGGCCGCCGACTTTACCAACCCGGTGCAATACACGGTCACGGCCCTGGACGGAAGTACGCGGGAATACACGGTTTCGGTTTCATCCAGTGCTTCCCCCGTTAAGACCATCGACTCGTTTTCCTTCTCCGCCGCGAACAATCCGGCCTTGAGTTTCGACGCCTTCGCGGGCATCGATGAAGCCAATAAGCGCGTCTACGCGACCGTGCCATTCAATACGGACGTGACCGCTTTACGGGCATCCTTCGGAATCACGGGCAAGACCCTGTCCATCGCCGGAAGCATTCAGACCAGCGGCAGTACTTTGAACGACTTTTCGTCTCCGGTAACCTACACCGTTACGGCCGAGGACGGTACTGGCGTGGACTACCAGGTCATCGTAAACAATGGGCTTATCGTGGGTGGAACGCTGGTATTGTACGAAGGCGTATCCTTCCGCGACGTAATTCGCCTGCATGATCAGGCGGACCGTGACGCGAGTTTTACCGATCGGTTCGGTGCCGCGGGCGGAACGTTTTCCCTGGCCCGGGCCGTGGACGGCTCCGGGGACATCTTCGCGGCGGGTTCCTTTGAGGAATACGACGGCGTGCCCCACCGCAAAATCGTGCGCATCAATCCGGACGGAACCCGGGACGCGAACTTCAATATCGGCACGGGGGCCGCTTCCAATGTGAACGTGGTTCAGGCGGCGGACGACGGCAGCGGCGCCATTTACATCGGCGGCTTCTTCAATACCTTCAACGGCCAGGCCAGCAAGGAATTCGCGCGGCTCCTGCCCGACGGAAGTCTGGATCCGAGTTTCGTCGTCGGGAGCGGCTTCAGCAGTACCGTGCGCGCGGCGCTCATCAGGGGCGACGGTTCCGGCGATGTCTACGTGGGCGGACAATTCTCATCCTATAACGGCACGACGCTTCAGCGCATACTGCGCCTGAATAATGACGGCAGCATCGACACCGGTTTCGCGGTCACCGGCAGCGGCCAGGGTTTCGGCGGTACCGTGCGCGTCATCGCCGACGCCGGGGACGGCTCGGGCGATATCTTCGTGGGCGGTTCTTTTACCAGCTACAAGGGCTCGACTTACGAACGAATCATTCGCCTGAATTCGGACGGCAGCGTGGACACGAGCTTCAACGTGGGGGGTGGCGTGGGCGGCGGCGGCCAGGGGTTCAGCGGCACGGTCTACGCGGTATCCCCCGCCCGAGACGGCTCCGGCGATATCTACGTGGGCGGCTCTTTCTCAACCTATCGCGGCAGCGCGTCCAGTCGCATCATTCGTCTGAACGCAAACGGTACAATCGATACGGCGTTTAATGTGGGCACGGGTTTCGACGGCACGGTACGCGCCATCTTGCCGGAGCCGGACGGTACCGTCTTCGTCGGCGGACTATTCGACAGTTACAAAACGCTCTTTATCACGCACGCCATCGCCAAGCTGAACGCGGACGGCAGTCTCGATACGAGTTTTACGGACAATGGATTTCTGGGATCGGTATATGCATTCCTGCGTTAGGAAAATCCCAATGTCGCTTACCCGGGCCGGTCGACTACTGGGCTCGGCTATGCTGTTGCTGGGTTCAATGGCCTGCGCCCTGCCGGGGACCCTGGGCGAAAACGACGCGGCGACGGCGGGACTACTGATTGCCTCCAACATCAAGTCCATTGATCTCTTCCAGGTTCGCTCTCAGGACAACCCCGGCCTGGTTCAGGACGTCACGGGCGTCATCGATCAAAACAGCCGCGTCATCACGGCCTTCGTGCCCTCGGGCACCGACCGTTCGGCCCTGATTCCCCTGATCCAAATTTCCGGCGCCGCCGTGAACCCGCCTTCCGGCCGGGCCATGGACTTTCGTGATCTTGTCACGTATTCGGTGACGGGAGACGACGGCGAAAGCACGGACTACCAGGTCAATCTGCGCGACGCTTCCCTGGAGGCGAACTCCATCACCGCCTTTACGTTTCGCAAGGTGGACAATGCCGGTTTTACCGGCGACGTGTCCGGAACCATATTCGAGGACTCGGGCGTAATTAACCTCACCCTGCCCCCGGGCACGAGCCCGGCCACGCTGATCCCCACCATCGCCGTGAGTGGTTCGTCCTTGAGCCCCGCCGCCGGCGTCGCGGGAGATTTCAGCGGACCGGTGCAGTACACCGTTACCGCCGCCAACGGCACGACCCGGACCTACACCATCGTGGTGACCGTGGCCCGGGATTCTTCCAACTCCTTTACGTCCTTTGGTTTCACGACGGCCGTGAACGGCGCCTTGCCCTACAATCTCACCGGCAGCATCAACGACGGTTTGGGGACCGTGCACGTAACCGTGCCGGAAGGAACCAGCGTGAACGCGCTCATACCCAACTTCGCCGTGAGCGGCGGAACGGTTGCGGTCGCGGGGTCGGTTCAGACCAGCAATACAAGCGTTCAAAATTTTAGTTCACCCGTAACTTACGCCGTCACCGCGCAGGACGGCAGCGTGCGGAACTACTCCGTAATCCTGAGCCGGGGCATCACGGCCGGAGGGCTTTTCACCAGTTACGGAGGGGTAGCGGCCGGCCGCATAGTGCGCTTGAATCTCGACGGTACCATCGACACGAGTTTCAATACGGGCACCGGATTCGACGCCTCGGTACGCGACACCGGCTACGCGGGCGACGGTTCCGGCGATGTCTATGCCGTGGGGGGCTTTACCAACTACCAGGGCGGCGGCGCGAATCGAATCATTCGCTTGAACAGTGACGGCAGCCGCGATACCGGCTTTAACATGGGCACCGGCTTCGACGGCACGGTTGAAAAGCTGCTGGTCGTAAACGACGGCTCCGGGGACGTCATCGCCGTTGGAAGCTTCGGCGCTTACAACGGCACAACGGCGGAGGGCATCGTCCGGCTCAACAGCGACGGTTCAATCGACACCGGCCTGGCGGTAACCGGGGGCGGCCAGGGTTTCACCGGCGATCCCAAGACGGTCGTTCGCGCCCAGGACGGCTCGGGTGATTTCTACGTCGGCGGCGACTTCACGGCTTACAAAGGCGTTACGGTGGAGAACATCGTACGCATCAATTCGGACGGAAGCCTGGATACGGGTTTCGCCGTGACGGGCACCAACGGCGGCTTCGACAATCAAGTGGACGCCTTGCTGCCCATGCCCGACGGGGATGTTTACGTGGGCGGTAGTTTCGTCAACTACAAGGCGTCCTCAACGCGTTACCTGGTTCGTCTGAACGCGGACGGAAGCTCCGACGCCGGGTTCGCCATACCGGGTACCGGCTTCGACGACCAGGTCAGCGATATTCGCACGGCTCCCGACGGACGTCTCTTCGTACTGGGCGGCTTCGGGACCTTCAACGGAGCCCCCATCCGTTGTATCATCAAGCTGAACACGGACGGTAGCCGGGACACGAGCTATGACCATCCGAACTTCGGTTTCAACGGCGGGGTTTCGCTCGTGGTCTACAGTCTGGTGGACGCCCAGGACGGTTCCGGGGACTTCTATGCGGGCGGCGATTACACGACCTTCAATAATTCCTTTTACGACGGCCTGACGCGGATCAACGCGGACGGCACTCCCGACAATGGTTACGTCCCGGGCGGCTTCAACGACATCGTCTATAAACTACTTAACTGAAAAAATCGAAGGCACCGAATCGCTCGCGCGGCGCTTATTCAACGCCTTCGCATAGATTGCGATCCTCGACGCGTACTCCGGGACTGACGCGAAGATACCAGCGCACGTGACCGCAACCGGATTGCATCAGGCGATTGATGTCCAGATTCCAGAGACGAACCGTACCGTCGCCTCCGCCGGAAGCCAGGCGCAGGCCGTCGGGCGAAAACGAAACGCTCTCGATGCGTCCCGTGTGGCCGCGCAAGGCGGCGATTTCCTTACCCGCGGACAGCAACCACAAACGTAAAGTTCGATCCCGTCCCCCCGAAACCAGCAGGCGCCCATTGGGACTGAAGCGTACGCCGCTGACCCAGTTGCGATGCCCTTTCAAGGTCTTGAGTTTCTTGCCGGTGCTCGTATTCCAAATATGAATGACCCGATCTCGTCCGGCCGAGGCCAGCAGTCCGCCGCCGGGACTGAAGGCCAGACTTTCTATCCAGTGTCCGTGCCCCTTCCACGCCAGCAGCGATTCGCCGCCCGGCAAGGCGCGAATGCGAATTTCGCCGTCGCGGCCGGCCGAGGCAATCAAGCGGCCGTCCGGACTCACCGCCACGCTGAGCACTTCATCGCGGTGACCGTTCAGGCTTAACTTACGGCGACCGTCCTGGAGATTCCAGAGATACACTCCGCGATCACCGCTTGCTGATGCCAGATTCAGCCCGTCGGGGGTGAAGGCTACGCTGGAAACCCAGTCGCGATGCCCGCGCATGACGCGCAGGCGCGCGCCGTCGGACGCTCGCCACAAGCGAATGGTGCGATCCGACGCGCCCGAAGCCAGCAGGCTCCCGTCGGGGCTGAAAGCCAGGGTGTTCACGTCCCCACCGTGTCCGCGCAGGGAACGAATGCGACGCCCGGTCTTCGCGTTCCATAAAACCACCGTGCGATTCTTGCCGGCCCCCGCCACGTAACTTCCGTCCGGACTGAACGCGACGGCGTAGAGCCCGCGACCATCACGCAGAGTACTGTGGGCGCCGCGACTCCAGGGACGCCAGACGCGAATTACGCGATCATTCCCGGCCGTAACCAGGCGCCGGCCGTTGGACGAAAACAAAATCGCCCGGGTGCCGGAAGCATGGGCCCGGAGACTTTTTAAGACCCGGCCATTGCCGCTTCTTCGCAGGCGTACCATGCCGTCCATTCCCGCGGAGGCCAGCACGTTCCCGCCCGGATCGAAACGCAGGGAGGTAACCGCGCCATTGTGCCCGCTCGGAAAACGCCGTACGACCGAAGGGCGCGCCGCCTGGACGCGCACCCCGCCGTCGGCCCCGCCCGAGGCGATACGTGAAGAACGCGGGTGGAAGCGCACCGCGGTTACGGGCGCGGAATAGAAAAACGGACCGAGGGCCGGTCCACCGGTCTTCATGGACCAGACACGCACGGAGCGGTCCCGGCCTCCGGAAGCCAGCAAATCGCCTTTGGACTGAAAATGCAGATCCAGTACGGCTGCCCGGTGCCCCCGGAGGGAATGCGCCAGGCGCCCATCCCCGACACGATACACTCGAACGACGCCGGAGTTGCCGCCCGCGGCCAGCAGGCTTCCGTCGGGGCTGAAACGCAGGACATTCGCCTGAGCCCGGCCCAGCAGACGCACCGCGTGGCTGCGCGCATCGCGCAGGCGGACCACGCCGTCTTCCGTCGCCGACGCAATGAAGCGCCCGTCGGGACTTACGTCCAGGGCGCGAACTCCGGATCGCCGCCAGGTCTTGAGCAATTTTCCGTCTCCGGGCGACCACAGGCGCATGGTCCCGTCGACGCCGGCCGACACGACGAAGCGTCCGCCCGCCGGCGCGGCCAGGTGCGTCACCCGACCGCCATGGCCTTCCAGCCGCAACAGTTCACGGCGATTTCGCACGGCTTGAAAAAGCGCGCCCGCTACGTAATAATAATCGTCCCGGGAAAGTTGATCGCCGCGCTCCCGAGCACGACGTCCCGCTTGGATGGCGGGCAGCAGGGCTTCGAATTCGCGCCCCGCGGAATAAAACTTCTGGGAGCTCTCTGCCAGGACCTTGATCTCGGCGCTCTGGGCGCGACGGGTTTGTAGTTCCGTTTGAGTCTTTTGAAAGATGGCCCGGTCCCGTTCCAGGTCCGCCCTTTCTTTCTGAGTGAGCGCCCGGCCCTTTTGTCTCTCCGCTTCCGCTCGCGCGGCGATGGCCGCGTCCCTCTGCTGCAGGGCGCTTACCTCCGCCTTGCGCGCCCTTTCGCTTTCCTTTAGAATGCGCATGATAAGACCGGTGCCCACGACCGCGAGAATCAAGGCCGCGGCCAGTCCGACACCCAGGCCCGAGGCCCGACCGGGGTTTCGCCGCGTCCACTTGGTCAGGCGCTGCCACATGCCGGGGGGACGGGCTTTGATGGGTTCATGATTGATGAAATGGCGCAGGTCGTCGCGCAACGCCGCCGCGTTTTCGTAACGGCGTTCGGGGCTCTTCTCCACGCACTTATGGGCGATGGTTTCGAGATCCCGATCGATGTCGGGGGCGATTTCCCGTACGGCCGGCGGATCGTCCGAGGCGATTTGCGCGGATAGTTTTTCCACATTATTGCCCAGGAAAATGGGCCGCAGGGACAGCAGTTCATAGAGCACGACGCCCAGCGAATACACGTCGCTACGCTCGTCCACGACGTGTCGCGTGGCCATCAATTGCTCCGGTGACGCGAAACGCATGGTTCCCAGAAACTGACCTTCCATGGTCAGAGTCATCTCCTGATTTTTGGCCAGTCCGAAATCCAGCAGCACCGGCCGTCCGGTTCCGCGATCGATCATGATATTCGCGTGTTTGATATCGCGATGGAGAACGTGCTTACCGTGAATGTAGCTCATGGCATCGCCGATGCTCGCCAACCACTCCACGATCTTGTACGCGTACAGACGCCCGCGATCGTCCCCGTCAAAGGAGAGCGGCGCCGGTCCGTCCCCCACAAGCAAGCGTCGCAGGTCCTGTTCCGTCGGTCGGCGGTTGATGTCGGCCCGTAATTCACGAAAGAGTTTATCCAGGCTTTCGCCGTCGATATACTCCATGGCCAGATAGACTTCGTTTTCCGTTTCGCCGAAGTCGATGAACTCAACGATGTTTTCGTGCTCGAATGCTTCCAGAGTGGCGGCTTCCCGCTTGAAGCGATAAAAGATGGTTTCATCGGAGACGATATTGCGCGGTAGAATTTTGACGGCGCAGATACGGTTCCGACTCAATTGCAAGGCGCGATACACAATCCCCATGCCGCCCCGGCCGATCTCGTCCAGAACCCGAAACTCATCGGCGATGACCCGGCCCGAGGCGTCGGATTCGAAGCGCGCCAGGATCCCGGATAGTTCCGCCAGGGAGGTGGCAACCTTATCACCCAGGTCTTTTTCATCCAGGTCGATGCCGCGCAGCTGAGCGAAATAAGCTATTTGCTCCTTTAAGATCCGGTCCGTGTCCGACAGGGATCCGCCGTGGACGGGATCCGTGTATTCAGCCTTGCGACCCCGAGCATTACCGTTGATATAATAAAAGCCGTCTTCCAGCGCCAGAATCAGAAAATCAAATCCAAGCACGGTTGAACCATCATGGCTGCTAACCAGGTTCACGCGCCGAGGCGAAAGCTCGGGGCCGGCGCGACGGCCTCCCGAACCCAGCGAATCGCCCGAGCGAGAGCGCACCGACAAACCCGAATCTCCCCGTTCGGACGCTGAATCGCCGCCTTCGCCGTAGATGGGCTCGGCCCGCTCCTCGGAACGCAGCTCCATGCCGTCCAGGAATCGGGCTTCTTCGATCCACACGTCCAGGGCGTCGCGAATGGTCAGGGCCAGTTCCTTCTGGAGTTCCTCCGACGGCTTGCCGCCGTGGGCCAGCTTATTGCGTACGCGAATGATGAGATCGATCTGCGCGCGAAACGGAACCGCGCGAGGATTGAGTTCCCGCCCTTCCAGCTCCAGGATTAACTTCCGATAAG
>CAZGYS010000232.1:4523-9320 GCA_964530305.1 uncultured Leptospiraceae bacterium | reverse complement strand
TATGAAAAACAATTTGCCGCCTGATTTACTGTCTACTCTACCGGGTATAGTCTAGCCGATGGAATTTACGCGGGGCGGGGGTGTCGGGTCGGCGGGCTTCGCCGAAGGTGCGTACCATGAAAACGGGCAAGTGTCAAGCCTGAATGTCACGGGTAGGTGGTAGAGTGGAAGCTGGGGGAGTCTTGCCGAAGCGTCGGACGTCGGGGCAATAAAAAAGCCGGTCCTCTATGATTTGAATCATATTGAACCGGCTTATCGGGATGACTGGATTTGAACCAGCGACCGCTCGCCCCCCAGACGAGTGCGCTACCCCTGCGCTACATCCCGTACTAAACGAAGCTATACAGGATTTTGGGACCGGGTTCTGTGTCAAGTAATACTCGCCCTGGGAAAGACGGTGCCTGAATCGCCTTCGGCGCGAAGGAAATCCCGTCGAAATATCTTGACGTACTGTATAAGCACGCATTCTGTTCACTACTTGAGCAAATCACGCGATTCAGTGCAGTCATGAAGTTTGCAGACGTTCTAAAGGAGAGAATCTATAATCTATCGAATTTTCTCTCCATCACCAGGGTGCTCTTGCTCGCGCCCTTCATATACTTCAGCTTTAAATACGTCGCCAATCCGACCCGCATCGGTCTCGGCATTCTCTATTTAATTACCCTGGGCGCCGTCATAACGGATTATCTGGACGGTTACCTCGCTCGTCGCCTTAACCAGGAAACCATGATGGGTCGGTACCTGGACCCGGTGTGTGATAAAATCGTGACCGTTACGGCCCTGGGACTGCTCGTTTACGACTATGATTTCCCGCTCTGGCTTTTCCTGTTCTATTTTGTAAGGGAGCTGGCCGGAGTGTGGGGTGGCACCTACCTCTTCTTTAAACGCGATGTACAGGGGTCGCCGAATATCTGGGGTAAACTCGGCGTGGGGGTCGTGGCCCTTGCCGTCGTCTGGTACATGTCCGTGCCCTATTTGCGGACCATTTTGAAGCCTGGCGATTTTCTGCTCCAACCCGACTATTCGGCTTATCTGCTGGGTATTCTCCTTGTGGCCGGCATCATCGGCTACTGGTTCAAGTATGGACGCCTGATTTTCTTTCCCGAGGACGGTCGCAAAAGCGACAATGGAGGCGGTTCTCCCCCGCGCTCCGGCACCGCCGCCTGACGGCACTCGATTCCGTGCGGAAGACATATGTTTCCGGTTTTTTGAGCGGCCGGATTATGTCGTCTCCATAATTACTTGACGGATGTTACCCGGTTTGTACTTTGCCGGTAAGCATTTGAATTTTTTTTAAGAATGTGCTCAATTTTTGAATAGTATTCAGTTATTATGTCTCACCCGGAGTATAGACTCGCCTGTAACCGATAGGGATTGGAATCCGCAATCGGAATCTACATAAGGAAGTAGCAATCAATATGTCAGCGAAATCCAAAAAAACCGCCAAGCCCAAAATTGAACCGGGAGCGGTCCCTGATGATAAGAAGAAAGCCGTAGCCGGCGCCATGCAGCAAATTGAGAAGCAATTCGGCAAGGGTTCCATCATGAAACTGGGAGATGAGAACGTCTCCCAGGAAGTAGGCCATATCCCCACAGGCGTCCTGGATCTGGACTTCGCCCTGGGAATCGGCGGCCTGCCGCGCGGTCGCGTGGTGGAAATCTACGGTCCTGAGTCCTCCGGTAAAACTACGCTTTGTTTGTCTGCCGTAGCCAACGCGCAAAAGAACGGCGGCATCGCGGCCTTCGTGGACGCGGAGCACGCCCTGGATCCTTCCTTCGCCGGAAGATTGGGAGTAGACATCGATGATCTGCTTGTTGCCCAACCGGACAATGGGGAAGAGGCGCTGGAAATCACCGAATCACTGGTGCGCTCCAATGCCATCGACATTATCATCGTCGACTCGGTCGCGGCTCTCGTGCCCCGTTCGGAACTGGACGGCAACATGGGTGATGCGCAGATGGGTATGCATGCTCGACTCATGAGTCAGGCCCTGCGTAAACTCACGGGAACCATCAATAAGACCAATACAACCGTGGTCTTCATCAATCAGATTCGTCACAAAATCGGCGTTATGTTCGGTTCGCCCGAAACGACCACCGGTGGTAACGCCCTCAAGTTCTATGCTTCGGTGCGTATGGACATCCGTCGTATCGAGACCCTGAAGAAAGGGGACCAGGCTTACGGCAACCGCGTACGCGTAAAAGTTCAGAAGAACAAAATGGCGCCGCCGTTTCGTCAGGCTGAATTCGACATTCTGTTCGATTCGGGCATTAGCCGTGAAGGCTGCATCCTGGATATGGGCGTGAAGATGGAACTCATCGAACGCAGCGGCACCTGGTATTCGTATCAGACCAATCGCATCGGCCAGGGACGGGACAATGCCCGCAATTACCTGGTGGAGCATCCCGAGATTGCCAAGGAAGTCGAAGATGCTCTGCGTAAGAAGCACGCCGAGGATCGCAAGGCTGCCATGGAAAAAGCGCGCGCTCGTAATGCCGCCATGAACGGCACGCCCGCTCCGGCGGCCGAGGAAGAAGCTCCCGCCGCGGCCAAGAAAACGACGCGTGGTAAGAAAGCCAAGACCCTGGTAGCTCTGGAAGGCGGTGACGTTGTTGATCCGGAAACTGGAGAAGTCCTGGAAGCTGACGCGGGTTAACCTTCGCGTAAGAGCGGAAAAGAGTCGCGGATATCGAGTTCTCGAAGCCGCAGATGACGGCCGTCTTCGAATTTCGAGACGGCCGTTTTCGTTTTTTCACCTTCGTGCTGATTGGACCAATTTGTTGCCGTAAACCGGCGTCTAATTGACTGTATAACTTGCGGAGCAATTGATGTGGGATGCGACTTTACTCTCCGGTCCTCACGCGCGCTTTCTTACCGGCGGCCATCGCCCTGTGCGGCGCTTGTGGGAGTGAATCCAAAGAAGACCCGTCTCTGGCCGCTTACTTCAAGCGGGCGGGATTCCAGGGCTCGTTCGTGATGCTGGAACAAAAGACCGGCAAATACATCCATCATAATCGCCCGCGCAATAGCCGGGGTTTTCTACCCGCCTCGACCTTCAAGGTTATGAATTCCCTGATCGGTTTGGAGACGGGCGTCATGAAGGACGCGAACCACGAACTGCCGTGGGACGGAAAGAAGCGCGCGCTGGAATTCTGGAATCGCAATCACACCCTTCGCAGCGCCTTTCGGTTTTCCGCGGTCTGGTACTACCAGACCATGGCGCGGCGCATCGGCCAGGAGCGCATGGGCGCCTGGCTGAAGAAGACCGGCTACGGAAATGGAGACATCTCCTCCGGTGTGGACCGTTTCTGGTTGGAGGGCGGCTTTCGCGTCACCCCCATGGAGCAAATCAAACTGCTTCAGCGGCTCTACCGAGGCGATTTGCCGTTTTCAAAGCGGAGCATGAACATCGTGAAGGACATCATGCTCCTGGAAAAAACCGGGACTCATATTCTACGAGGCAAGAGCGGACTGGCCGCCCGGGGGAAGGGCGGCATTGGATGGTGGATTGGTTGGGTCGAGAAAGGCGATTCAGTATACTACTTCGCTACCTGTATCGAGGCCGGCAAGATTGACCGGGGCTTCATCGATGCCCGCGAAAAGATCTCGCGCGAAATCCTGAAGCATCTGGGCGTCTTGCCTGCCCCGGAGAATAAACCGTGAACACGGCCGGGAGCCGGGGCTTCTAATCAATATGCTGAGAAGTTTCCCACTCATGAAAAAAGGCCGGTTGTTCGCGCTTATCTTTCCGGGCCTGATTTTGTCGGCCCTGGGATTACTTGTTTCGAGTTGCATCAGTCCGTCGCGCCCCGTAGCGTATGGGGAAATGGCTCGCCCGCCTTTTCTCCAGCAGGACCGGCAGGGCAATCTGCTCATCAATCTTTCCAATTCCAATCGGCACTCCGCCTTATCAGTCGCCGATGTGTCGGCCGAAGTTCGCGAAGCTGAAAAGGTCGTTCTCATCCGGGGGACGCAATCGCTCGAAACGAATCCAGGCCCCGTCTTCAAACTGAACGTCCCGCGTGCGCGGATTATGGAATATCAATATTACTGGGTCGACCCCGACGGTCGGCGCCATCCCCTGGCGTTCGAATAACCTTCTCTTGACGTTTCATCGCCCGGGCGCGAAAATAGGCGCCTCATGGCGATTACTCTGAAAGACTCGCGGGATGTTCCCCGCGCCGCGGTTCTGGAATTGTATCGCGCCAATGAGTGGTCTTCCGCCGAAAAGCCCGACCAACTGACGCGGGCTTTAACGAATTCGCACAAGCTGGTCACCGCCTGGGACGGCGACGAAAAACTGGTGGGACTGGGCAATGCGCTTTCGGACGGATACCTGGTGGTCTACTACCCTCATCTACTCGTGCATCCCGAGTATCAGGGCCGGGGCATCGGCCGGATGATCATGGCGCGCTTTCAAGAATTCTACGGGCATTTCCACCAGCAGGTCCTCATGGCCGACGGCGAGGCGGTGGAATTCTATCGCAAGTGCGGATTCGAAAACGCGGGGGCCACGCGCTCCATGTGGATTTACCAGGGCGATGATCATTGAATCATGATTGAAGACGGAAAGGCGATGAAACTCAAACATGTTCTGCTTGCGAAATTGATAATCACGATAGCGCTCTGGGCTCTGCCGCTCTTGATGGGCCCGCCCGTTTTGTTCGGTGTTCTCGGCTTTCCCGAGCCCGGAATTTTCATGCGCCTGCTCGGGGCGGCCTACACGGCGCTGGCCGTCGCTTACTGGCACGGTTACCAGGACGCGCGCCTGGGAAAACCTGCGCCGGCCGTCGTGC
>CAZGYS010000232.1:0-4496 GCA_964530305.1 uncultured Leptospiraceae bacterium | reverse complement strand
CCGCGTCGATCTTGTTGTTGGTCTACGGCATCACGGGCGAATGGGCGACCTGGGGCGTGCCCGCGCAAGCCTTCATGTGGACGTCCCTGACCGCGACGAGTCTGATTACCCTGGGGCTTATTTGGACGGGGCGGAGTTCGTCTTCGTAATATGTCTGACTCTTTCCTTGTCTTTTTTTTCAATTGCGGTAATGTTCTTTGGGACGATTGGACAATGCTCACAATCGCCTTGCTATTGATAGTATCGCCCTATCTTAAATCGCTGGTGGTCGGCAAGATTTTTTCACGGCTTGGTCGGTTTCGTCGTATGCTTTTCGTAAGCGTCGGTCTACTGGAAGTGCTTTGCGTTTTGCCGCTCATGACATTCATTAATACACGCGACCCGATAATTTATTCCTTCAGTCTTTTTGTCGTTACTTTCATTGCTACGGCCCTGATCGGCACTCTTTATGCCGTCGTCGTCGGCTCTCCTTTCAGGTGGCAACAGGATTATTATCGCAACCTGTTTATTCCACTGCTGCCGGGGCTACTGGTCTGGATTTTCTGGTTTAAGTACCTGTTCGGTGGATATGATGCCTCCCTTTGTGGCTGACGGTCCCGTGCCTTGCTCCTGAAAATGTAATCGCCCCGACTTGAAATCTTCACTTCCTTGCCCCGAAGGGCAAGTGGAGATTGGGTTGCCGTCGCGCGGCTCCGGCGATATGTGACATTCAGGAACGACGAATATGGCAAATGCAAACGGCGCCGCGGGCGCGAATGGAAAACAAGACGTCGCCATCATCGGCGCGGGCGGTTATACGGGGCGGGAATTGCTTACGATTCTGGCCGGGCACGAAGGTCTGCGTCCGGTTCACATTACGTCCGGAGCATACGCGGGTAAGAAAGTGGGGGAAGTATTTCCCATGCTGGACGGTCGCCTGGATTTGACTTTTGAGAACCATGACGCGCCCATTCCCGAAGGCGTGCCGGTTTTCCTGGCCGTTCCCAACGACACTTCCCTGCAATTGGTGCCCGAGCTTCACAAGCGCGGTCACATGGTCGTGGATTTGAGCGGTTCCTATCGCCTCCATGATAAGGCCATTTTCGAGAAATACTACAAACTGGAACACTCGTCCTTCGAGCTGATGGATCAGGTCGTCTTCGGGCTGCCCGAGATCTTTCGCGAAAAAATTAAGAGCAGTCGCCTGGTTTCCAATCCCGGCTGTTTTTCCACGGGCTCCATTCTACCCCTGTACATGCTGGGCGATTATCGCGGGGAACTGCGGGACATCATCATCGACGCCAAGTCCGGCGTGTCGGGAGCCGGAGGAAGAACCGAGGACGCGGGGTTCGGATTCGGCTCGGTGTACGAGAACTTTCGCGCCTATAAGATTCTGCGTCACCAGCATCAGCCGGAGATTCAGGAATACTCGGCCCATGGTTCGAGTCTGGATTTTCCCATCATCTTTACGCCTCATCTGTTGCCGCTCTTTCGCGGTATTCTGTCCACCATCGTGCTCTTGTGGAAGGAGCAGCCGCCGGCGGATCTAGATAACAGGTTTCGCGCCGCCGCCGAGAACGAGCCGTTCATTCGCCTGCGGGGAGAGCCCGAGGACATTGATCTGGCGAAAGTGCAGGGCACGAACTTTCTGGACATCGGCATGCGAACGGAAGGCAATCGAACCGTGATCGTCTCCGCTCTGGATAATCTCATGAAGGGCGCGGCCGGTCAGGCCATCCAGAACATGAACTTGATGCTGGGCTTTTCGGAAACGGCGGGTCTGCTCTAAGTCAAGCCGCTCGGGAAGCTTGCGTGGCGGTTATGGTCGGCGCCTGCTTCGTCTGATTGTTTTCATTTCTTCTTTTTCGAGCGACCGGTGGATTTCGTTTTCGTCGTCTTGCTCTTTTTGCCGGTCCGGACGTTCTTTGGGCGAGCGGCGGCCAACTGACGGCGAGGCGGCGTCACCTGGTCTACGATTTTCAAGGCTTCCTCGACGCTGTTGCGAATGATGTTCCCGGCGTTTTTGTCCCCCAGCTCATGGGCCAGTTCCATGGCCAGACCCAGCAATTGTTTGTCGGCGAAGAGAAATTCCGTACCCGCCACGGCTCCCGTAGCCTCGGGGTCCACCAGGTGGCCCAGCGGCACATTGTAATAGTCCGCGAAGGCGCACAGAGTCTTCATGGGGATGTTGACCTTGCCGCGTTCCATGCGCGACATATAGCTGGAGTCCAGGCTGACCCCGTACTTCGCGTTGATTTGGTCGGCGATGGTCATCTTCAATCCGCGCGCTTCGCGGATCTGTCGAAGCCTTTCACCAATGCGACCTAATTGCTCGTCGAAACGAGGCATGGGTCATTTCACGACGACTATTGAAAAGGGGCAATGCAAGGGGACCGGAGTCGGTCCGGGGGCGCGGGAAAATCGACGAATATGTGTATTACTGTTACGGTTTTCGGAAAAAATCGTAACAATATTACTTGTCGCGAATGCGCAGCAGGTTTCGAGTTTCGCCGTCCCATAGTCCCGGCCAGCCGGCCTTGTCGAAACGAGAGAGCAAAAAGACGCCCATGGGCCGCCGCTCGGGAGAGCCGGGCAGGGTCAGAAAGATACGCAAGATGCGTTCGTCGATGGTATACGTTCCAATCAGGTTCGTAACATCGCCCGCGGCAAAGGAAACCGAACCGTCTTCGCGTAGGACCAGCCGCGCGGTATCATAGGAAGGATCGATGCGATAGGTTCCCAGATACTTGCGTAGATTGGGCGGCGGGCGATGGGTATCCATGGGCGGCGGCGCTTCCTTGCGACACGCCGGGCCCGTGAAAAGGGTCAGCGTAATCAACGCGCCGACGCACGCCGTGATGAATGCCTTTCGTAAAGTTGTGTTCATGAAAGTTCGCGGCGCCCGCTTTACAACCCGGCGCCGGGGGCCCAATCGCCGTTCTTTAGAATCTTCAGATACACCCGGCCGGAATCCGTTTTATCGCCCACCTGTTTTTGATACTTAAGGCTGAAATCGCCGCCCAGGCGCGGACCATAGGAGCCCGTCCCGCGTAATTCCAGCCCCGGTGATTTATACTGGATGTTACTGTACTTAAATGAATTCCCATTGGTGGAGCGATAAAAATACAGGGAACAATCGGAAAACGCGTCCTTACCCAGCCGCAGGCGATGGCGCAGAATTCGCGCGGGGCCCATGCCCTTGCACTCGGCGCCCTGTAGATAAAAAGTCAGGGTACTGTAAGTTCGCTGAATGATGTCGTGGGGCAGAAACCCCTGACCGTTAAAACTGTATTTGATCTCCACGGCCCGAGGCGGCGTCGGCGTGCCCAGAAGCTCGGGAAAGGCCATGCGATTGTCCTTGAGAAAAGCCTCGAACTTCATTTCGTGCACGGGCATGGGGCGCCGGAGAAAAACCGTGTACAGAAATTCCGCGCCGCCTTTCTCCGATTTAACTTCGTTCAGGCCGAAGCTCACGTACTGGGGCGTCTTCCAGAAAGTAGCCTTGAGTTCGGGCGGCAGACCCATGCCGGCGGGCTGCATATTCTTGAACGTGAAGTTCACCGTGTAATCGGTATAGTCCATGAATATCTGTTGAAAGATCGGATTCAAATAGCGATAGCGGCGAATGGGGCCGTGATCCTCGGCCCGGGGCGCGTCCCGAGCCGAACCGGCGCGCATGACGCGATTGTGCAGGCGCGAAAGCGGCAAGAGCAAGGTTCGATACGGCAGCTTGTCCACTTCGACGTTCAGTTTGAACTTGTGCTTTAGATTAAGTTCGGAGTTACGGCCGACGCGAAGATATACCGAACTGGGGCCGCCGCCGGAAACGGTAAAGGCCGCGCGGGTGCCGTCCGGACCGTCTCCCGGACCCCGCACCATACCCTTGCCGGTGAAGACCATGTCCGACTTACCCTTTTTCTGCTCGATGCGCATTTCCTGGATATACAGGTGGCCTTCCGGACCCTTCGCGGCGGGCGAATCGCCCTTGGCTTTCGCGGCGACTTTCGGACGCTTGAAAATTTCGTCGGTGGGATAAATGGAAACATCCTTCAAGCGGGTCAGCAGAGTGGGGAGCATCCACTTCGACTCGTACTCCAGGCGCAAATTGAAGTCCATGCGGCCGCGAACGCGAACGCCGGGCAGCTTGAGCACGGCGGCATTCGTCTCCGGCAAGGGCGAGCGCACGTGCATGTCCCCGGACAAATTCAAATAGTGCGGCGGCTCGGCCGAACCCTTCTTGCGACCGCGCTGCTTCAAGTTCTTAAAGTCAAAGGCGAAATTCAGATCCTCATGGGAGAGTTTGAACTGCGCGTGCACGGGCCCCTTCGTAAAAGTACGATAGGCGATATTGTAATTGAATTCTCCCTGGGCCTTGCGCAGCTCGATGCCGGTCTTCTCACCGGGGCCCGCGCCGGCCGTCAGGTTGGTGAATTTGCTCAAGAAGTTCACGCCGAAATGGGTCGGATAAAAGTCCATGCTGCCCTTGCCGGCCAGGCTGCCCGAACTCACTTTCATGC
>CAZGYS010000231.1:0-9336 GCA_964530305.1 uncultured Leptospiraceae bacterium | reverse complement strand
GGTCAACCCGAAGAGCAAGCGATACAGGCGCGGCAGCCCCCGAACCATGCTCCAGTCGTAATCGTTAATCGCCGCGGCACGAACGCGAACACGGACCTGGTTTTCGCCCGGCTCGGGTTGGGGCAACTCTTCCAGGCGCAGAACTTTTTCCGGCGGGCCGTATTGATCGAAGGTGACAGCTTTCATTCAGGGGCCTCCGGCTCACGCGAAAATAGTCGCCGCTATTTTTTCAAGCCCAGAGCCAGATCAATGATCTCTTTTTGTTCGCGCTGGTGCACCTTGAAGTAGCCCGTGGCCGGGCTGGGCGAAGCGGAACGGCCGGCGTATTTGAGTTCCTGGTTTTCGCCAATCATGGGGCTCAACCAGTGCTCCAGAAAAATCCAGGCCCCCTGGTTGCGCGGCTCTTCCTGCACCCAGATCACTTCCCGGGGGCGATTGTACTTTTGAAAGAGCGACGCGACGGCGTCGTAGGGAAACGGATAGTACTGTTCCATGCGCGCGATGGCGATGTTGTCCAGACCCCGCGCCTGCTTTTCCTTCAGCAGTTCGTAGTAAATCTTGCCGGCGCAAAGCAAGAGGCGATCCGTTTTCGCGGGATCCGCGCTGGGGTCGTCCAGGATTTCCTGGAACTTGCCCGTGGTGAATTCGTCCCGGGAGGATACCGCCTCCGGCAATCGCAATAGTGATTTGGGACTCATGATGACCAGCGGCTTGCGATAGTCCCGACGAATCTGACGGCGAATCAAATGAAAGTACTGCGCCGGCGTCGTGCAATTGCAGACCTGAATATTGTTCTGGGAGCACAACTGCAGGTAGCGCTCCAATCGCGCGCTGGAGTGTTCGGGACCCTGCCCTTCGTATCCGTGGGGCAACAGCAGTACCAGGCCGCTCATGCGATTCCACTTGGCCTCGGAACTGGAAATAAACTGATCGATGATCACCTGGGCGCCATTGGCGAAGTCGCCGAACTGGCCTTCCCAGATCACCAGCGTGCGCGGGTCGGCCAGGGAAAATCCGAATTCGAAGCCCAGCGCCGCTTCCTCGGACAGCAGGCTGTTGAGAATTTCCAGCGGCGCCTGGTTTTCGGAAAGATGATTCAGGGGGATGTGCTCGTCGCCGGTTTCCGCGTCGAAGAGCGCCGCGTGGCGATGACTGAAAGTACCGCGTTTCACGTCCTGACCGGAGAAGCGAATGGGCACGCCGTCGTCGAGAAGCGTGGCATAGGTCAGGCCTTCGCCCGCGCCCCAGTCCAGCTTGCCGTCCGCGTCCGTGTACATAACGCGGCGTTGATCCAGCAGACGCTTGATCTTGGAATTGGGCTTAAAGCTCTCGGGCAGGGTCGTGAGTTTTTCACCCAGTCGCTCCAGCTTGAGGCGATCCACGCCCGTGTCCGGATTGGAGAACGGATTCTCCTTGTGAAAACCGCGCCAGTCGCCCTGGAGGGTTTCGCTCTCGATGGTGACGTTTCCGGACTGTACTTTCGCGTAGGCGTCGGCGAGTTTCTTCTCGATGGGTTCGCGCACGCTCGCCAGGCGGCTTTCGTCGATGCCGCTCTCCAGCAATTTTTTTTCATAGATGGCGACGCTGGTGGGATGGCCCTTGATGCGCTTGTACATACGGGGCTGGGTGAAGGACGGTTCGTCCGTTTCATTGTGGCCCCAGCGGCGATAGCACACCAGATCCAGGAAGGCATCCGTGCGATAACGCTTGCGCCATTCCATGCACAACTGCACCGCGCGATAGCAGGCCTCGGGATCGTCGGCGTTTACGTGGAACACCGGCACCTGGAGCATCTTGGCCACGTCCGTACAATATTGCGTCGTGCGCGCTTCATGGGGCGACGTGGTAAAACCGATCTGGTTGTTGACGATGATGTGCAGGGCTCCGCCCACGAAATAGCCGGGGAGCTTCGACATGTTCAGGATTTCATAGTTGATGCCCTGGCCGGCGAAAGCCGCGTCGCCGTGAATCAAGAGGGGCAGATAATGGGCACGTTCGGCGTCCTTCGCGCGGGTCTGACGAGCGCGCACGCTGCCCAGCACCACGGGATTAATGACTTCCAGGTGGCTGGGATTGAACGCCAGACTCAAGTGCACCTTGCGGCCGCTCAAGGTCTGGATGTCGTTTGAATAACCCAGGTGATACTTCACGTCTCCCGCTTCGATATCGTCGGGGACGTTTTCATTGAATTCCGCGAACATGAGCGCGGGATCCTTTTCCATGACATTGCGCAGGACGTTCAGGCGACCGCGATGAGCCATGCCCAGGACGATTTGTTCGATATCGTAATTGCCCGAGATTTCCACCGCCGCGGCGATGACCGGGATCAAACTTTCCGCGCCTTCCAGCGAGAAACGCTTCTTGCCCACGTAGTGACGCGCCAGGAACTTCTCGAAGTACTCCGCGCTGAATAGTTTCTCGTAAATCAACAGGCGAATGTTCTCGCTGAGTTTCCAGCGATTGGCGTCCGCTTCCATGCGCTCCATGAGCCAGGTGCGCTGTTCCTCGTTTCTAATGTAAAAGAAATCCGCCGCCAGCGAAGAGCAGTAAGTCTTTTCCATGCGCTCCACGAAATCGCGCAGCTTACCGGTGGACCAGCTCCCGGCGATGCGCGTGGTAATTTCGCGGTCCAGATCCCCTTCGGACAGACCGTGTTCCTCCAGCGCCAGATTGTAACGCGAAGGCGGCGTCATCTCCAGCGGATCGATGCGCGCGGAAAAATGGCCGTTACGGCGATACGCCTGCAGGAGCATCATGGCCCGCAGGTTGATGTCCGAAACGCTGCCCGCTTCGTCCTGCGAAAGCTTGGGAATGTAGAGACCACCGCCTCCATTGCCGCGCGAACCATTGCCCGCGTCCGCGTCGAAGGATTGAAAAAAACGAATCCAGTCCTCGGGAACCGCGCCCGGGTCCTCCTGGAAACGCTCGTATAGATTCTCCAGAACCCAGAGATTATCCGCGTTAATGGCGGTGGAAGAAGATTTATCGGACATGGATTCCCCTGAAGGATGTTCCTGGAAGGATTTTCACTGCTGCTTGAAGTATGACTGGAACTATACTCTAACTATGTATGAACGGGCGCAATAACCGAAGGGGATTGTCCCGATTCAGGGGCCATATGGAAATGTAAAGGCCGGGATGCTAGCCGAAATTCCACGCGGGGGAAAAAAAGAAGCTCAAGTATTACGCGAAGGTTCAAGCGCGAAGCTCGCGTGTATGCCGCGGGTACACAAAAAAGCCGGTTGCCGAATTTTTCAGCAAACCGACTTTTTAGTTAGCGGTATTGGCGAAAGTTAGCGGCGCCCGGGTGGTCACTCGCCTCCGGCGAATTTCCACTCAAGACACCCGGCTACAATCCGCGCGACTTAACGACGCGCGAAAGGCAGCAGATTGATCTGACGCGCGCGCTTGATTTCGCGGGCGATTTTACGCTGGATGCGAGCCGTGGCGCCCGTCATGCGGCGGGGCAGGATTTTGCCCGTTTTGGAAATGAATTTTTCCAGGGTATCGGGGTTCTTGTAATCGATTACCAGGTTGCGGGTATCGAGAACCTTCTTACGATAGCGGGGACGCTGGCGTTTCTTGTCGAAACCACCGCTGTATCCGCCGCGGTCACCACCGCCGCCTTCACCACCCTCACGGGGGGGACGAGAATCCCGATTATCGCTGCTTCCTTCTGCTTTAACGTCGCTCATAATTTCCTCAAATATTGCTTCAGCTGGCCAGATTTCGGCGATGGGCCGCGGGTGTAAAGTATAAATTCGCTAATCCGCCCCATCCAGCTCCGGTAGGAGTTCCTACAATCGGGGTCTCGGGCAATGCTCGAATCGACCGATGTAGATCCTACAGGGGGCCCCGTTTTGCGTCGATTGATGGCCGTATTTTTGTTTCTGATCTCGTTTGGAATCCTGTCCGGAGCCCTGGTGGGCCTGGTCAATGAGCTGCTGGATATCAATCTGGAACTATCTGTCGGTGCCTCGGATATCGCCATACCCCGGGGCTACGAGTCCGTCATTGCCCTGGTGGTGATTGCCCTGCTCTTCTATGCCGCGGGATATTTCATTCAAAGCGATTCAGTGGCCGCCTTTATCCGGACCAACAAGCTGTTCAGCGCGGCCATTACCCTGGCGATTCCGGGTGCCGGGGGCGTGGGCGTCTATATGGCCTACATCCACCTGAACGGAGGAGCGGCATTCATGGCGGCGGAACGGGATGATGTCCCGGAGATGCGTCGGCTCCTGCAAGAAGGCGCGGTGGACCCGGGCGACCTGAACGATTTGCTCCACCGGACCGTCCGTCACAAGAGTACCGGAGTGGCGGCCCTGCTGCTGGCGCGAAAGCCGGGGCCGGATCTCAAGCATCGCTACGGCGAATCGCAATACACCGCGCTCAGCGCGGCGGTTTTGTGGTCATCACCCGAGATGGTCTCGGTTCTGCTCAAGGCCGGCGCGCCCGTGAATGTACGCAATAAACACGGGCACACGGCGCTCATGCAATTGATCCTGTATCGCTCGCAAAACGAAAGCGAGGCGCTGGAAATCCTACGTGCTTTGCTCCGTGCCGGCGCGAATCCGAACCTGGCCGACAGGCAAGGCGAAACGCCCCTGGCCGCTGCGCGACGTCGTAAGTTGAAACGACTGGCGGACGCGCTCACCCGGTGAATGCTTCAGGCCGAGCGACCCCGTATTTATACCTGCTTCGCGAAGATTAAGTTAAGGAATTGCTGAACGCAATTAACACAATCAATACAAATATTGCTAAAAATACACTTGCTATCGACCGTCAAAGTAATAGAATTCAGGCTAGGGCTATGGTCATTACAAAGAGAAAATGGCAGTATATAAAAGAACCTGAGAAAGTCGGCTATGTAATTAATAAGAAACTCCTTCGCAGACCCATGTACCTCAAGTCGGTGGATAAGCACGAGTTCCGCCCCTTGAAGGAATCCGAAGATGGTTTCCTGTTCTATTGCAGTCCGGACCTCAGTCTCCCGGAGGAGCTGACGCTGCATGCTTCGCCGGGTCTGCATATCGAAATCGATTTCGCCATGGTGAAGATCCTGGAACCCGGGACCATCATGCTGCGTCCATTGCAGGCGCGGGTCAGCACGGACAATCGCACTAACCCCCGCAAGGAAAACGAATCCGGCTTCGTCTATTGCTCGGGCTTTCAATTTACCAAACTCGCCCTGACGCCGGAGAACCCTCGCCTGGGCGTGAGCGGACGGCTCATCCTTACGGAGTTTCGCAAGCGCCTGGCAAAGGATTACCCCGGTCTGGAAATCTACCACCTGGCGGACAAGGAACGGCCCGAGCTGGTCAAGACCGTGGAGAAAGGCATGAAGGCGGTCTGGGTCGACAACACCGCCACCAATACCTCCTACCAGCCCCGCAGCGCCGAATTCCTGGACTACCACGGACACCTGGAATCCAAAGGCGGCTTCGAGAACGCCAAGCAGGAACTCCTGTCCGAGGGCATCACTTCGATTTTATCCGTGCCCATCATTTACGAAACACCGGACGGCTTCATGACCATCGGCGTCATTCACAATGAGACCCGGGGAGATGCTCCCCACATGGACTTTCGCGCGCTGTGTAATTGGCGTGAAGCCGCGTTCGACATCGTGGAAAGCATGCACGACGCGTCGACGTTTCTGGTAAAGGATCGTCAGGACGTAGTGGATATTTCAGAGGCGGGCGTGGGCTTACGCTTTCGTAATCCGGAACTGATCAACTATCTACCGTATCAGCACCGTATTACCTTCGACATGGTCTTTCGCGGACAGGCGCCTCTGCGTTTGAGCGGACGCGTCATGCACTACGAACAAGAGCACGACTACATGCGTGCCGGGATCAAGTTCCAGGGTTTCGGCCACACCCACTCGAACATCAGCGTGGAAGAGCGCTTACGCACCTTCATCAAGATGGCGGCCGGCTGAGAGGCACGGGGGACTCGGGGAGCACCGGGTGCCGGTTCAGTTCCACTTCCTTATTACCTGGCGATTCACATTGGTTGGCGATTCGCGTTTTTGCGATCACTTGACGACGGTCAATCGGATTAGCCCGCCCTTGACTTCCTTGCTTTTAAAGTTAAGACCCAGACGAGCGCGTTCGCGGCGCATGCTTCGATAGAGGCGATTGCCGTCCATGAGGGCCTCGACTTCCAGAACGATATTGCCGTTGGCGTCCTTGCCCCGATCCGTCACGCGACCCACGCCCTTGATCTTCGCCAGCTTCTTACCCAGATCCAGATCCACGAAGTTATCGTAATCAATGCCTTCGAAAACCATGCGAATAACGCGACCCGGCTCCCACTTGCTTCCAATCTGCGCAATGATTTCCGGATGCACCAGCTCCACGGCCCGTTCCAGGGCCTGCACCGCTCCGCGACGAAGATTCAAATGCACGCCCGCGGCCGTGCGGGACTGAGCCGCCAGAATGCGCGCATTGGACACGCCCACGACCTTGAGATTCATAACCGCTTGAATGGAATGCATGCGCGTGCCTTCGATCTTCGGGCCCTGCTTAACCGTAGCTTCGCCGACGATTAGAATGTCCGCCTCCAATTCCACCGCGGCGGAGAGGGCCTTGCTGTAAGCGCTTGAATCGCCGTAGGCTCCGGCGATCTTGCCGCCCTCCCGGGCGATGATGCGTTGCAACTGAGCCTTATCAATAAATTCGAAGTCCTTGAATTGCGCCACCAGCTTGGACTCGGCGATGCTTCGCCCCAGCGTGCTCTTCTTGCCGCCGATGGTTTCGTCGAATAAAATCATGATGCGCGGCTTGCCGATTTCCGCGTAGCGCAGTTTCAAGGCTTTGCCGAGCGCGCGGGCGCTGACCTTGCCCCGCGCGCGAATCTTGACGGTGGGACTGCGCTGAATAATACGCAGGACCTGAAAATCGTAAACGAACCCGCTGGACTCGGCGCGAATGATCTGCTCTTTCAATTGGCCGTCCACGGCCACGGAGTTGGCGCGAATGTACGTCCCCAGTCCGTCCTCGATCATGTGACGACGCGCCGTACGCTTGGCGTCGTCCAGATCGGATCCCTCGGCCGTGTCGTAATAATAACCGTCCGCTTTCAGACCGCGAAACTGCTGGGGATCGGGAACCAGCTTACCACCGCCCGCTCCACCGCCGCCGGTTCCCCCCGAGCCCGATTGGCAGGCGAAGAAAAGGGAAATCGCCGTAATCAAACACAGAGCGGAAAGGCCCGGCTTGAGACGCGGTCGCGAAGACCCCTTTAACGAAAACCTCGTCAAATTGAAAGAAGCCTGGGGAAAATCGGAAGAGCGGGTTTTCTTCATGTTGTTACCGGAGTATGACGGCGCGGGCCGGTCAAATAATTAATCACGTGTTCGGATATTGGACGGGGAGAAAGGGCTCCGGGTTCGAGCGGGGAGCGGCGGAGAGCACGCCCAAAATATCGGTTGCTCCCTGCATTGCGTCTCTTTTTCTGGCGGGATTCGCGAATCTCCACGTTTCGCCCGAGGTCCATCATCTTGAATATTTCGTCTCTTTTCCCGTCCCATGGCATCATGCGAGAACGCCCGGAACGGCGCGGTTCCGCGCGAATCGCCTGGATCCCGATTTTGCTGGCCGCACTATTCAGCACGGCGGCCTGCGACGGCGGCAGCGCGGCGAACGCGCAACGTTTGACGGAAGAACAAAAGCAGGCCATCGAACGAGACATCCAGGCCATCTTCGCGAACAAGAGCGAAGCCAATCGTTTCTTCAATCGTCAGAAGCGCGAAAAGAAAAGATTCGGCCGGCCCATTCACATCAAGATCTACAATCGCAAGAAATCCGGGGACACGGTGGTCATGCAACGCTCCGGCCGCAAGCGTCTCTATGATCACAACATCATTCTCCGGGGCATCTTTGAGTATCGCGTCAAGCACAAGCAGTACGGCAACTTCGCTCCGCTCTTTAATAAGGCGGTGTTCATCGACATCGGCAGCGCCATTCTGTACGCCGACGGCGCGCCTACCGTGCGGGACCTATACGAAGACGCTCGAGTACTGCCCCACCTGAGCAAGATTGTCGCCACGGACATCAACGACAAGAGCAATGCCCACACGCGCTACATCGATATTTATCGCACGAAGGGTATTCGAGGCAAGAAACTACCCTTTCCCGTGGAAGAGATTCCCATGGCCATTACGGAGCGTGCGCAGGTGGACAAACTGCTCGTGCCCCATTCCGCGGGAGACAGCCTGCCCTTCATCATGCGTTCCACGAACTCGGGACCGGACCTGTTCTACAGCCCGACTCAGCTTCGCGCTCACCTGCGGGCAATCATTCGCGCCGGCGCGGGACGCAACGTAATCTACTTCTTCAATAAGTTCGTTTTGTTCAAGCACGCGTCGGCCTGGAAATTCGAGGTCATCGGGACCATCGACGAGAGCGTCGCCATTGCTCACCGGGATCCCCGCTGGCGTTACATCAAATGGAGTCGACGCAGACTAACCCAGGCATTTCGTCCGGACCGACGTTATATGAGTATTCTGAGCAAGCAGGCTGCTTTGAAAGAGAAACCGGCGGCTCCGGCTCCCGCCGACCAATCCGCTAAACCGTAATTCGAAAACCGTCGTTGATGAGCGTCGCGCCGTCAAAACGCGCCATGCGTTCGGCCAGAGTCTCTCCCATGGATTGAACGCGCGCGGGATTCGCTTCCACGATGCTGAAGCGTTCCATGCCCGCGGGTAAGTGACCGGCCGCGGCGGCGGACAGAATTCCGTCCACCTGGGCCTTGAAGGCATTGCGCTCATCCAGTCCGAACCCGGGCCCGTGCAAGGTGGTGACTACGTGAACGGCGGGCTCCCCCGCCGAAGCTAATAAATGCAGGCCCTGCAACATGAACCGGCGCAAACTGTCCAGGTCGAATTCGCCGGGCGGCGGAACGGATACGAAGAGCACGCGATTGCATTCCAGGGCGTTGCGGGCGGACACGAGCTTGAAGCCCTCTTCCCCCGGCGTCATTTCCTCGCGACTGATACCGGCTCGCCCCAGCAATCCGGCCACCTTGAGATCCGCGCCGAAGTAACGCGTAGCGTATTTCAAAAGCACCACGTCCGCGTGGAACCTGGTGATATCGCCTTCTTCGATTCTTAAGTTAAAGGGCATAGTGCGTACGGGTGAACGTTAGAGACGGGCCGGTTCGGTGGTCACAGAATTCTTGAACTCTCCAAAACTTTATTTGAGAATTAGCTTACCTTATAAAGACGCGACGGCACAGATGTAAATTTCCTTTGACAATCCCTGGCAATATGCAAAGGCGCTTCTTTCACCGTTTCACCGTTTCACCGTTTCACCGTTTCACCGTTTCACCGTTTCA
>CAZGYS010000230.1:0-9344 GCA_964530305.1 uncultured Leptospiraceae bacterium | reverse complement strand
ATGTGCGCGTGAACCTGGATATGCTGCGCACCCGTCGACGAGAATCGCTGCTTTTCAACGCTTGCCTGGAAGGCGAATCCCGCTGCGTCATCGACAATACGAACGTATCTCGAAAATCTCGGGAGCGATATATTTTGCCCGCGCGGGAGCGAGACTTCCCGGTCATGGGATATTATTTCGCCTCCGGTGCCGCTGAGTGCCTGCGTCGTAACGCGGAGCGGCGGGGCACGGCTCGCATTCCGGACAAGGGTTTGCTGGCCACCTACAATCGCCTGGAAATTCCGGCGTCGGAGGAAGGTTTCGATCAATTATTTTACGTTCGTGTCGCATCGTCCTCCGGGAATTCGTCTAATTCATCCTGTGCTCGTGATGGCGAGCATGAATTCCTGATCGAGGATTGGAAAAATGAAGTTTAAGGAACTGGACGCTCGGATGCGCGTTCACGAGACGGCCCGGGACTATTGCGTATTGCCGGGCATGTACATCGTCGCGCGATTGGATGGACGCAACTTCACGCGTCTGACGAAGGAAGTATGCGATTTCGAGGCGCCCTTTGATGAGCGCTTTCGAGACATGATGCTGGCAACGGCCGAACATCTAATGGATTGCGGCTTTAAGATCATCTTCGCGTACACGCAAAGCGACGAGATCTCCTTGCTGTTCCACCCCAGGGATGAAGCCTTCGATCGCAAGATGCGCAAAATAAACTCCGTTCTGGCCGGAGAAGCCTCGGCGCGATTCTCAATCAGCCTGGGGATGCCGGCGGTGTTCGACTGTCGGGTGTGCGAAATTCCCAATGAAGCCTTGCTCATCGACTATTTCCGGTGGCGATCCGAGGACGCTTTGCGCAACGCCTTGAGCGCGCATTGCTACTGGGCGCTGCGTCGGGAAGGTTTGTCGCCTCGGCGAGCGGCGTCGCGCCTGGATGGTCTGGGCACGTCCGCGAAGAACGAACTGCTCTTTGAAAGAGGCATTAATTTCAACGACCTGCCCAACTGGCAAAAGCGCGGCTCGGGCCTGTATCACGAGACTTTCACCCGTGAGGCCCGTAACCCGTTGACGGACCAGGTCGTCCATGCTCGTCGCCGGAGAATTCGGCGGGATCTGGAGTTGCCCCGAGGGGAGGACTATGATCGGTTCATTCGGGGAGTCCTTGCGCCATACCTGGAGGTTGCTTGACGGAAAGTACTTTCGTCGCCGACCGGGGGCTAAAATTATGTCCCTATGGAAACGGTGATTCTGGACGGCAAGGCGCTCTCCGCGAAAATTAAGGAAGAACTGCGCGAACGCGTCGCGAAGCTCAAGGCAAGCGGCGCCGCCGCGCCCTCCCTGGCCACGATTCTCGTGGGAGACGACCCGGCTTCCGAGACCTATGTCCGCATGAAGGTCAAGGCTTGCGAAGCCGTGGGCATGGGCTCGCGCAAGTTGGAGTTGCCGAAGGAAACCACGACGGATGAATTACTGGCGGCCATTGATGAATTGAACGCCGATGCAAGCATCAATGGGATCCTGCTGCAACATCCCGTGCCTTCTCAAATCGACGAACGTGCCGCCTTTGATCGCATTCTGCCCGAGAAGGACGTTGACGGCGTTACGTCGGCCGGATTCGGCGCCATCAGCTTCGGCATGCCGGCGTATGCCAGTTGTACTCCCGGCGGCATGATTCGCCTGCTGGACGAATACAAGATCGAATTGTCCGGAAAGAAAGCCGTCGTAGTCGGACGTTCGCCGATTCTGGGACGACCCATGGCCATGTTGCTGTTGCACCGCGATTGTACGGTAACCATCTGTCATTCGCGCACGAAGGATTTACCCGGGGAGCTGGCGGACGCCGACATCGTCGTTGCCGCGGTAGGTAAGCCGAACTTCATCAAGGGAGAATGGCTCAAGGAAGGAGTCGTGGTGCTGGATGCCGGTTATAATCCGGGCAATGTGGGAGACGCGCACTACGAATCCTGCGCGGAGAAAGCATCGCATATTACGCCCGTGCCGGGCGGGGTCGGGCCCATGACCATCGCCATGCTGCTGGCCAATACCGTGGAATCGGCCGAGCGCAAAGCCGGTTTGAAATAGTACGGCCGGAGCATTGCCGGGGCGGTTTTCTACTTTCGCAATATCTTTTCGATTTCCCGTTCAGCGGGTTTGCCCTGCATGATGAAACCCTTGATGGCGCCCCGGCGTTCATAACGATGGGGCTTCGTCACGTATTTCCAGATCCAGATACCGTCCGGTTTACCGGCCTTCAGTAGAGCGCGACGAAACGCCCCATAGGCTTTCGTTTGCATGTCCGGTCGGGCCCGGACTTCACCCCGGGGCCAGCTCCAGGGCTTGGCGAAGGCCTCACCGTGAGATGGAAAGCCCACTTCGGTCAGATGCAATGAACGCTTTAGTTTATGGGCGTGCTTGAGGTGAGCGCGGAGCTTTTCCTCGATGACTTTTTGCAGATCCGCCGCGGTGGACTTTTTATCGTTCGTGCCGTAGTAAAAGTCCAGGCCGATGATGTCCAGGGCGTCCCAGAACTTGATATTGAACGCGTTCCAGGCTTCGCACGCGTAGGAGAGTTTACCCTTGTATCCCAGGGCCCGAACATGCCGTATTAAATCGCGCCAGTGCGATTCGTATTTCGTAAGGGATACCAGCTCGGTCCCCACCACGAAGTACTCCGCTTCCCCCGCGATGGCGATGCGAACCTGGTCGGTCATGAATTTACGATAGCTCTTAAACCACTTCGCGACTTTATCCGGATCCTTATAGTCGATATGACTGCGCCATACCGTCGGGTTCGCGGAACGACCCAGCCATACGTGGGGTTTGAGCATCACTTCCAGGCCGGCCGCGCGGGCGGCGCGAATCTCGGCGATGACGCGCTTGCGCGACATGGTCGGATCATTGTCGAAAAGGTAGGGAAGTTTCGCCGCCGGTTGGTAGGCGAATGTGTTGAACTGGACCGCGTTATAGCCCATCTTTTTCAGGCGCGGGTAGAGTTCGCCGGTGACTCCGGTGCCGTAGCCGTGAGAAAAATTATGAATGTGAGCGATCACGGCGCCCTTCACGCGTAAATCCCGCGAAGGCGCCGGTCGTGCCTCGGAGGATTCTCCGCAGGAGGCGAAAGCCGCGAACATCGCGACCAGCGCCCAGGGAAAGACAAGAGATCCGCGTTTGTGCATTGAGGCGCGACCGCTTACTTTATGTCCAATTGCTTCATGGAATGTTCGTGGATTTTATTGAGCTGCTCCCTGGACAGACCCGTAAAGACTTCCATAAGCGCGTTCTTGTGACGCAGGATGACTTCAATGTCCTTTGAATTGGTCAGGGGTTTGGTGAAATTCATGGCCCAGTCGGCCCACTTCTTATTTTTCGCGTAGGTCCCGGCCAGGGTTTTCTTCTGGGCTTGGAGTTGCGCCAGGGTTTTTCTCAACTCCTTCTTCGTCGATTCGGGCACGTCGGGATTATTGAGCTGTTTTTGGATCACGGCAATCCCGGAGTCCGTGGTACTCTGGGCCCATTTCTGAAGCTTGCCCTGTTTTTCCATGCCGATGCGGGCCTGCGCCAGGTTCCATGCCCAGGCGATTTTCGCGTTGACCTTAACGAATTCAGCGTAGTCCTCGAATCCGCCCGACTGAATGTCCTTTTGAATGGCGTTGAATCCCGCTTGACCCTTGTCCGGATCTTTCGATATGTATTGCAGATAGTTTCGTCCGTTTTTCTTCAGGATGCGATACGTCTTGATGTACTTCAAGACCATCTCATCGGTCAGATCACCCACGGAAGACACCTGTTGGTGATACATTTCGTACAGTTTTTCTTTCGGGTTTCCGCAGGCCGTCAAAGCCAGGACAAGCGCCGTTGTAAGTCCCATGGCGGTGATTCGCGTGCCGAATTTGATGCGTGCGTTCCTTGCCGAATTGGCGATATGAGATAATGAGATGCGATTCATGACAACCTCCGATTGCCTTGATTAAGACGGTCGGAAATCACGAATGTCAACCACATTCCTAATTCTCATTCATGACTACGCCCGGCCGGAGTCGAACCGGCAACAGCTTGAGTTTAAGACAAGAGCCTCTACCAGTTGGGCCACGGGCGCTTTTCGTTTCGCTCTTTCTCCTTCCTATGTTTCGCTCCTCTAAAAAAGCCGCGAGTGGGAATCGAACCCACGCATCAACAGGTTGCAACTGTTTGCGTTTCCACTTCGCCATCGCGGCATTTGAAATACACCCGATGGGATTCGAACCCATACTGTACGCGCTCTCGACGCGCCGCATCTACCAGTTGTGCTACGGGTGTGTATTTATGCGCCCGGTGAGATTCGAACTCACACTATACGGTTTCTGAGGCCGCCGACTCCTGCCGGTTGGTCTACGGGCGCGTAATGTATCCGATGGGATTCGAACCCATACTGTGCGCGCTTTGAGGGCGCCGACTCCTACCAGTTGGTCTACGGATACCTGGACTACACCCGGTGGGATTCGAACCCACACTACACGCCTTCTGAGGACGCCGCCTACTACCAGTTGGGCTACGGGTGTGTTTCGGCGCGATTTCGCATAAGCGAAGTTCCGCCGGGACCGCTCACGAGCGATCATGCTTATAAAGTTTATACTAAGGAATAGGTTCGCCCGGAGGCGAAAATCTCGATTGTAAAGCGCTCGGGACTACGCCGGAGCGATTACAGGGATAGGAGCGTCGGACAACATAAGCCCGCCGCGTTAAGAAGGGATAGGTTGAGGGCGTGGCGATTGATGTTTTTCGCGTTGATGATGTTCATTGTCTTGCCTCAAGTTCGCGCCGTGCTTTTGCGCGATACTCTATCTTGGACGAAGAAGAAAGGAATTCAACCGCGCGAAAACGAAATTTTTTTCGACGAGACCGGGAAATTTTATGCGTGCCGGGTTTTACCTGGCCGGCGTCTATTCGCCTTCGTCGCGTAGAAGGCGATCCATCAAGATGCCGGCCGCGACGCCCGCGTTTAATGAGGCGATGCGACCGTCCATGGGAATGGAAACCAGGAAGTCCGATTTCGAACGGACCAGCGGGCGCACCCCGGAACCCTCATTGCCGATAAACAGGAGCATCTCCCGGGCCATGGGAAAACGCTTTCGCTCCGTCGCGCGCAGGGCCAGCGGTCCTTTCGCGGAATCGTCGGAGGCATGGTCCGGGTCGCCGGCGGCGGATACGATGAAATAGCCCGCCTGGCGAGCCGCGTCCAACAGGCGATTGGGATTGGCCACCTTGTAGGCGGGAATATGAAAGGCGGCTCCCGCGGAAACCCGCAGAGCGGCGGGACTGATGTCCGTGCCCCGGCCGGTCAGGAACACGCCCGCGGAACCCAGTGCCTCGGCGCTGCGTAAGATACTGCCCAGGTTTTGCGGATCTTGAATTTCGTCCAGTGCCAGCAGAAATCCGGGACTACTCTTAATGAAACCGGACCAGTCGTCATCGCGTCCGTCGAAATGCGTACGGCCGGGCTGCAACTTGATTACGATGCCCTGGTGATTCAAGTCGGGAAAGAGCTCGTCCATGTCCCGGCGAGCCAGGCCGCGCGTCAGGTTTCGAGGCAGGGCTTCCACCAGTTCCCGATCCGACATGCCTTCGCTGACCAGCACGGCTTCGATACCGTCGTGGGGCAATCCGGCATTCAGGAATTCTTGCGCGGGGCGACGACCGTGAATGAGGTAGGCGTCGCCGCGAGTTGCGCGGGAGTGCTCTCGCCCCTGGCGTCCCTTGCGGGGCCGTTTGGGGTCGGAGGAGCCGCCCCGGCGATTGGATTTCAGGCTTTCTCCCATTTCGTGCCCTGGGGCGTGTCGATGAGTTTAATGCCTTTGGCGTGAATTTCATCGCGAATGCGATCCGCCTCGGCGAAGTCCTTTGCCGCCCGAGCCGCCTTGCGCTTTTCGAGCATGTCGGTCATGTAGGCGGCCAGATCCTCGTCCAGTTCCGGCTCCGGTTCGTCCAGGGCGGCCGGGTCGAATACCAGCACGTCCAGGACTTCATTGATGCGATGAAAAAACAGGAGCGCGTCGCCCGCTTGCTCTTTGGAGAGTTTGTTTGCTTCCAGCGCCGTGTTCAGTTCACGAATGAAATCGAAAGCGGCGGCCAACCCCCTGGCCGTGTTCAAGTCGTCGTCCATGCCGGCGATGAATTTCTCCATGGCCGCGCCGGCGGAACCGCCCAGGGCGACAATCTCCGCGCCGCGTTCTCCCGCTCCACCGACGTCCTGGATGCGTCCGGCGATGTAGGCGTCGACGGCGTCCGCGTCCTTCATCTCCGCGGTTTCCATGAGGCGTACGACCATGGCTTGCATGCGATCGCAGGCCTGGTCGGCCGCGCGCAGGTTGTCGAAGGTAAAATTCAGCTTCGTGCGATAATGAAAACTGGCCAGCAGGTAGCGCAGGGCGCGCAGGATCTTGCCGCGCTCGATCAATTTAAGCACGATGGAAGGATCGCCTTCTTCGCCGATGCCGTCCCCGCCCAGGGTTTCCTTCTTTTTGGCGATCATCGCCTCCGCCATTTCCTTGCGGGTCAAATCGCGTAGCGTATAAAAATTACCGGCGGACTTGGACATCTTTTTGCCCGCCACCAGCAGGTGTTCGTTGTGCATCCAGAAGCGCGCGAAGTTTTCATGGGGGTAGGCGCAGCAACTCTGGGCGATTTCATTTTCATGATGGGGGAAGAGTAGATCGATGCCGCCGATGTGAATGTCGATGCCGTCGGCGCCGTAGATATCGCGAATCATGGCCGAGCATTCCAGGTGCCAGCCCGGACGACCGGCGCCCCATTTGGAATCCCAGGTGGTTTCGCCTTCGCGGACCGCGGCCTTCCAGAGCGCGAAGTCCCGCGCGTCTTCCTTGGTGTATTCGTCCGCCTCGAAGCGACCGTCGGCATTGGCCAGCAGGTTCTCGGCTTCCAGGCCGGAGAGTTTACCATACTCCGGAAAACTGCTGAGGCGAAAGTAGATACTGCCGTCCTGCTGGTAGGTATGGCCGCGCTTTTCCAGCTCCGCGATGAGATCCAGCATGGCCGGAATGGACTCGGTGGCGCGCGGGCGATGCTCCACGTCCTGAATTTTCAACTCCGCGATGTCTTCCAGGAAGGCTTTCGTAAACGGGTCCGTGAATTCGCGGATGGTTTTGTTTTCCTTCAGGGCGTTGTCGATGATCTTATCGTCTACGTCCGTGATGTTCATGGCATGGTCGAGCTTGTAGCCGCGCGTGAGCAAGTAGCGCCGGAGTATGTCCACGAATACATAGGAACGAAAGTTCCCGATGTGATTGAAGTTGTACACGGTGGGCCCGCAGTTATAAATGGTGACCCGATTGGGGTCGCGGGGCTCGAACTTCTCTTTGGTATCGGAGTAGGAATTCTGGATATGTAGGGCCATGTTCGGGGTAAGGCTCGCCTACGGGCCCTGGCTGTCAAGCGCGGTCAGAAAGGAAGATAGGCGGTCCGGGGGGATCTACCGCGGAGACGCAGAGGGCGCGGAGGTGATTACGGGCCCGGAAGCTTGATGGCTGGTTGATGTATTTCCGTTCTCCGAACAACCCGCGTCGAGCTAATTCGTATTCAAAAGCAGTAAGCCTGACCGGCTTCCCCTCCGCGCACTCCGCGCCTCCGCGGTCAACAATTCAACGCAACAAGTAAGTCACCCGGTAATGCTGATAGTTCTTATAAGTTATCCGGCAATAATTCCTGGTCTCGTGCACCGGCAGAAACTCCAGGAAGCGATTTAGATCGCCGGAGTAGTAGCGGCGCTTCCACTTTCGGAGATTGCCCGGTCCGCCATTGTAGGCCAGCGATGCCATGCGGAAGTCCTGATCATACTGACGCATCAAGTCCGCGAAAAACTTGGCGCCGAGCTTGATGGAAGTGCGCGGGTTGTAGAGATCGTATTCCCGGATGCCCATGCGGCGGGCCAGCCATGCGCCGGTACGGGGCATGATCTGCATGAGTCCCTTCGCGCCGGAACGGCTGGTGGCGCGTTCGCGATACATGCTCTCCTGACGCATCAGGGCGTAGACCATGTTCTCGCTGATGCCGTACTTGCGGGAATAGCGGCGCACGTGCCCCAGATAGGGGCGCGGGTAGAGTTCGCGCAGGAGTTCCGGCGGCATGGAAAAGGGATCCTCGGCCACTTGCAGGGCACGGGCCAATTGCCGGACATAGTAAACGGACAGGAACAGATTGTTGGTCTTGCGACCGATGTAGGCCTTGCGCGAAAGGTTCTCCACGCGATTCAAGCTGTTTCCGAAACGCTGATTGTAATAGGCCCCGGCGATGGCGTATTCGCCCGCCGCGTAGAAATCGATGATGGGGACCGGCATATCGTAAGATTGCTGTTTGATGCGACGCCATAGATTCACGGCCGCCGGATCCAGGTAGGCGTTAAAGTTACGGCGGGAAAGAAAGCGCACGGCGCGATCATTGCCGCCATGGACGGCCACCCAGCGCAGGTAGCTCGCGCGATCCCGCACCTTACCCCAGTCGCGCGCGTAATCGCCTTTGGAAGTCTTGTTCCAGAAGGTGTGCGCGTAGTACGTGCCCGGCGCGCGTTGATAGTAATCGCGATCAATCGCCTGCGCGCGTTGTTTGTCGCCGCGAATTTTATAATAGCGCTTCAGCCAGTAGGTGAATCGCCCCGTCCCGTCATGGGCGGGCAATTCCTTCTCCGCCCGTGCCCAGTAGGTGGGCGCCGCCCAGGCGATTCTCTTATGATTCTTGCCGATGAGAAATTCAATCAGCTGATCCGTGGCGCGAATGTCCGAGGGAAAGATCTTCAGAAAGGCCAACGTCTCCCGGAAGTGGGCTTCGCGCTTACCGCGTTTTTGTAAATAGGACAGATACCAGCGCCAGATGCCCCGATGCTCTTTTTTCAGAGCGGTGAAACGACGAATGGATTGGAGATAGGCCCCGTATTCCTTATTCCACATTAGATTGGAATGCCAGGAAAAAACAATTCCGTCATTGCGCGAAAGGTGGTCGAACTGTGCCCGGGCCAATGCTTCCAGCTTGCTTGCCTGACGAGACCGAATTAGAAACAAACCGTCTCCCCGGACTCGTTGAGGAGAAGTGGTGCGAATTATCTCCGCGGCGGACACGCCTCTTTTGAGCGCATCGGTTTCGCGGCGATTCAGGAACTCCGCGAAAACCATCAGTTCCCGATTGACCGGGCGATTGGAACTCAGATTCGACGGCGCGAAGAGCGAAGGCCAGGCGCGCCGGATTTCACGAAATGCCTGCTTGCGCTGGTAGCGAAAGCGGGCGGTCAATCCCGCCTTGAACCAGGCCTTGCGGGCCGCCGAACCCCGTCGGGAGCGGAGAAAGGCGCGTCCACGTTCGAAGGTCAG
>CAZGYS010000229.1:0-9353 GCA_964530305.1 uncultured Leptospiraceae bacterium | reverse complement strand
CATCTTCATGAAGCTTGGTCGCCATGAAGTCTGCGTTCCCTCGGCCGTAACCGGTCCAGGAGAGCACTGTCGTGTTTATCCGGTGACGAAAGCAGGCGCGCGCAACGCCGTTCTCAAACACAAGAACGAACACCGCGCGAACCGATCCATGCACTGGTATATATCAGCGTATCGCGTGGAACGGACCATGCGCTGCGAGGCGACATGCATGAGTCACTACTGAGACACGGGGAGCACGGGGCCTCGGACACACGGTAGGCACGGAATTTTTTTGAGGCGATTTTGACAGACTTACTTTGTGATGTTGAACGTTTAGTGAGCGTGAGTCGTGTTCACCACAAAGGTCACGAAGGTATGGAAGGATTCAGGTGAGGCGATTATCGACGGTAGGCTTCCTCACGTTCACCGTATTATTCATGTGACGGACAACAAACCCTGTCCCGGGCCTCTTCCGTGATTTCAGTGCGTTCAGCGGCCCTTTGCGCGCTCCACGCCTCCGCGGTCATATCTCTTCAATCATCAACGAGCAATGTAAAGTTAGTCGAACCGCCGCCCATGGGGTTGGCGTATACGGCAATGACGCGAAAATCGCCGGCGGCAAGAGTATTGATGCCGCTTTGATTCATGGAGAGCACTTCCACCGCGCTCGTGGTTTTGGCGCAGCGAATCCAGCCGTCCGACGGGGACGTGGACGTGCAACTGGTGGCGGCCGTACTTTCCGGCGTGCCGCCCGTGACGTCATTGCGAACGCCTACGTACAAATCCCCATTGCCCTGGGTGGTAATCAGCGTGATGGAAGGTTGGCCGGAACCGCCGACGGGCGAGGCATAGCGATAATAACAAATCACTCCCGAACCCACGACGGCTTGCTGGGGAGCCGAAGCGCTGATGGTACCGGGTTGATTGATATCCGTCGAGCACAGACTGGTGGAAGAGCCGACACCGCCGACGCTCCCTCCTCTCCAGGCGTAGCCGAGCAGACTCACGAAAGCGGTGAACTCGGCGATTTCCTGATCGTCATCTATCCCATTGCCATTGCGATCATTGTGTGTCAAACAGCCGCCGGTAAACAAAACGACTCCACAGAAAGATAAGAGTCCCGCGACTCGAAGGGATGCGCGGAGGAAAGTAAAATTATTGAAGTACATAGAAGGGACGCTCATGGTCTCCGACGTAATCGCTCGCGAAATGTTCACGTTCTTTCCCCCGAAAAAACGAAAACTTTCTCATTGTAGGGCAAGACGGTGCCCGGGGAAATGACGGGATGGACGAAGGGCAACTCAGAGGCCGACTTTCCCTGGAACTGGCTCGCTATCTGCGTCTGCACCTGGAGCGGGAACTCCACAAGCCCGAAAAACTGCTGAAGCACATCACCTTCGAGGGCATTCCCTTCGAGGAACTAACGCGCGCCATGCTGGCCGATCTGAATCGGGAATTTCCCGGACTGCGGGAAACGGCGGAGGCGCCCTACAACTTCGTGGCCCGGTGGTGGGCCAATGTCAACGGCGACGTGCCCTACGAGGAAACCACCTTCAAACTTTATAATCAATCCATCTATTTTCGAATCCTGGACATCCGGGACGGCACCGAGGAAAGCGAAGCGCGCATGCGCGGCCAGATAGAGGAAATTCTCCGGATGACTCAGGCCCACGGTCGCTCCACCACGTACGAAGCCCTGAATCGGGGCGAATCGCACTACCACGAGGAATTGCGCGCGCTGGTTTTCTCCACGTCCGAACTACCGCAAGAAGACGCCTGGCAGATCATCATGCGCCAGCACCAGGTGATGGCGGGCACGACCTTTCATTTTTTTGATCGGACCTTGAAGGCCTCCCTGAAAGAGGCGGACGATCTACTGAACAATATTTTGCCGGAGCGAATCGCCGTGGAGCTCAAGCGAAACGGCAAGGTGGAACCGGTGCTCATCGACCGGGCCACGGTCATGTTCACGGATATCGCCGGTTTCGTTCGCATCTCCCAACAGCTACCGCCGGGCGAACTCATCGCCGAGCTGGACTACTGCTTTTCCCATTTCGACGCCATTACTCGTTTCTTCGGTCTGGAAAAAATCAAGACCATCGGCGATGCCTATATGTGCGCCGGCGGCATTCTGGATTCCCGCCCCACCCACGCCGTGGACATCGTGGCCTGTGCGCTGCGCATCAAGGAGTTCATGCGCAAGTACAAGAAGAGTCGCCGGCGCGCCGGACGTCCCGCCTGGGACATGCGCATCGGCATTCACGTGGGACCGGTCATCGCCGGCATCATCGGCGAAACGCGTTTTACCTACGATATCTGGGGCGATACGGTCAACATGGCCAGTCGCATGGAATCGCGCAGCCGTTCCGGGCATATTAATATTACCCGCGAAGTCAGCGAAATGGTCGGCGATTTTTTCACGACGGAGTATCGCGGCAAACTTCAAGTCAAGGGCAAGGGCGAAATCGACATGTACTATGTCTCCGGCATCCAGCCGGAACTTTCACTCCACGGCAACGGCCGCGTTCCCAGCAAGGCCTTTCGCGATAAATACCGCGAACTGGCCTCCGGGAACGCCATCATATCAGCGGGTCATGGTGTACTGGACGAAAGTTCCGAATAGGTCGCGACTGTAGACATTGCAATCCTTCAGGGAACTCCAGGATACACCGGCCGGGGACGCATTCAGCGAACCATTGTCCGTACGACAGGTGGAGACCGTTCCCGCCGCCGAGGTCGTGGGAAAGGAACAGTCGAATACGAAGGGCGAGCCGCCGACCGAATCTCGACAAATGATGCCCCCCGCGTTTTGGAAAGCCGAGTTCCCGAACACGTAGACGACTTCGTCGTCCGTCGCGTCTCGAAAGGTGTTGGAGGAATCTTTTACGACGAATTTATAGTCCACGGATGAAATGGAATCTCCACTGACGTTGAATTTCACCAGCGGAACAAGCACCTGATCACTGGAGGAGAAGCGACGCCTGGTCATGTTGTCCCAGGTGTAGGTCGTGCCGTCGATGCTCATGCTATAGCTTCCGTCCGGCAGGGAAGTAGTTCCGACCAGGGAACAACCGGCGCCGGTCCAGGCGGCATCCATGGCGAGGACAAACTCGTAAGCCAGGGTAGTACTCCCGCTTCCGTCCGCCACGCCGCCGGTATTGGAACTACGCGTAATGGTTTTCGGATTCGGCGTAGTATTCGCGCAGTTGGCGGGAACCGGATACGTAACTTGCGCCGAACTACCTGAGTGCAGGGACGTGGGAAAGGAAAAGAAGAGCGATTCGCTCGAAACACCGGACGTAAGAAAGCTCTCATGGGTGGGATCCAGAAAGGAATTTTGCATCGTATTCCACAAGCTGCTGTCCGCGTCCGCGAGACTCGCATAGGTATAGTTCGTGGAAATATAAAGGCGTTTATTTTCCTCCGGATCCAGTACGCCGTTCGCGTCCAGGTCCAGGTTCAGGTGCTGGTTCAAGGCCGCCGAGGCTTCCGCGCCGGCGTTGAGGTTGGCAACCTGGGAAACACCGGCCTGCTGCAGAAACGAGTCCAGACTGAAGTCGGTGGCGGCAAGCACCTGACCGCTGCCGTTGGCGGCGACGGTACCCGCGTTTATATCCTGCACGGCGGTATGGGTGGGAACACCGTCCATGCCGCTTCCGACCCCGCTGACGCGATAGGCACCCACCGTATTCGTACCCTTTAAGAAGACGATGATGTAGACCATGTCCTTATTCAAGCGCAGACTGAAATTGCCGGCGGCGTCGATGGAAGCTTTCGAATAATGAGCATCCGCTCCCAGGGCCACCACCGTATCCGGGCTTTCCGTGGTGAGAGTGCCCCGGGACAGGGGGTTGGCGGTGCTTTGTTGCATGGTGCCGTAAAAGCCGATTTGATTCAGCAAGTTCGACAACAGCAGGAAAGGTAGAAACTCGGCGATGGGATCGTCATCCCTGGTTGAGCAAGCCGAAGCGCTTGCAATTACCAGCATGGAAGCCAGAATTAATCGAAGATGTTTTTTTGAAAAAAAAGAGAACATTCGCGGACCACCTTGTACCCGTTTGAATCTGAAGGCGCCTCAAAATGAACGGCGCCCTGGGACATGATGGCGCAAGCCGCTAAAGTCTACAAACTAAAAAAATTAACAAATTTAGAAGAAAGAGCCCCGCGCCCAAAAGACTTCAATCAGCGATGCAGGGCTTTCATATTTTCAAGATGTTCAACAAAGCCCGCATGGACTTCCTCCGGGCCGATTTTCAGCGCGGCGCCCGGATGGCGAATCAGCCAGGAAAAAAGAGCGGGCTTGTTCGTGGTGGCGAATTCAACTTCCGTCCCGCTCCACTCCACTTCCTTCTCCAGGGACTCGGGTAGACCGGTAAAGAAGTCCCGCAATTGCTCTTCCTGCTCTTCGCGCACCATGAGCTTTACGCGTACGGGTTCGTGCATGCGCAAAGCCAGGGGATGCAGGGAGTAATCCTTGATGTTGAAATTCGGATCCGGCTGATGCTTTTCCTCGGTTACGGAAATATCGCGAATCCTGTCCAGATAGAACTTACGAATGTCGCCCACGCGGCGACAGTGGGCCACCAGACACCAGCGCCCACGATGCGCCACCAGCCCGCGCCCTTCGACGTCTCGCTCCCCCGGTGCACCCGTGCGTTCGGGATACGTGATCTTCATGACCCGGCGATTCATGAGGGCTTCGTGTACGCGCCCCAGCTTTTCGGTTTCCTCGGGATCCCCGGCCGGTTTGCGCGCGACTCCCGCCGACATTTCGCGGTCCAGCACCACCGCCGGGTTTTTGTAGAGCAGTTTCGCGGCGGCGGACGCCAGGCGATTGGCCAGTTCATCATCCTGACCGCGATGAGTTTCGATGGCGTCGAACAGCGCGGCGGCCAGGGTGCGCGCCTCCTCATCTCCCAGGCGAATCTCGGGCAGCTTTTTAAGTTCGTCGTTGGGAATATAGACGTGCCCCTGCGCCCGTCCGGCAGGCTCTGACCATCCGCGTAAGACTTGAGTTCCATGCCCAGGGAGCGCAGATCCTCCTTATCCCGTTCGAATTTGCGCCGGGCCGATTCGCTGTCTCCTTCATAAGCCAGCGGGAGCGCTTCTTTAATGTCCGCGAATCTCAGACCGCCGGGGTTATTCAGAAAAGTTAGATAGAGGCAAGCGAGTCGTTCGAGCTTTTTCATGAGGTTGAAATAATTCCGAAACTATTTCGTCAGACGAAAATATAAAACAAGTTCAAGATCGGCCCCGACGGGGCCGTGTCAAGGTTGAATTTTTGATTGCCCGCAAAAATGCCGTTCAGGGAATTGAACGATGCGGTATCATATGAAAGCCATGCGCTTCATGCTGGGGAATTTGGGCAATCGCGCGACGCATTCCACGCGTGATACCATCGCGCTCAAGCTCCGCAACGGCGGGGAAATTCCGGCCGATGTTTATTTTCCCCGCGGCCGCCCCATAGGTACAATCCTGTTCGTCCACGGCATGGCCTTCCGCGGCGCGCGCGATCCCCGGGTCATGAGTTCGTGTCGTAATTTTTGTCGCGTGGGTTTCATCGTCGCGGCGCCCCAGTTTGATGAAATCGCCCGGCTGGAGATCCGCGAATACTCCATGGACAAGATCCAGGACAGCGTCCATGCGCTCTGCGCCATGCCCGAAATTTGCCCCGACGGCCAGGTCTCGCTCTTCGTGCCCTCGTTTTCCGCGGCCATGGGCATCAATGTCGCCTCGCGCCCGGAGACGGCCCCGCTGATCAAGGCGATTTGCTCGCTGGGCGGTCCGGCGGACATGGAAACGACGCTGGAATTTTTCATGAGCAAGAAGGAAGCCGACACATACGGCTTGATGATTTCGCTCTATAATTTCGCCCATCGAGCGCTGGGAAACAAAAAGCGCATCATCCAGGCCTTCAAGTTTCGCGCCGTGGACAATAGCGCGGATCCGCCGCCGCCTACATTGCCCCGTCACCTGGAAACCATGTCCCGCCGAGAACGCGTGATTTTTGATCGCGTCCTGACGGATCCGGAGTATCGCCGTAAGCTGCTCGTGAAGATCATCCGCAAGGACAAGCCGGTCATCGATGCCTTTACGCCCCGACTCCATCTGGACGGAATTCTGGCGCCCATTACCTTGATTCACGGCAAGGACGATAATGTAATTCCCGCGGCGGAATCCGAGCAATTGCGCGATGAACTGACCCGGCGAGGCATGCCGGTGTACCTGGAGGTCACGCCCCTCATTTCCCACGGCGATTCCCAGATGACGCCGGCCATGCTGCCGCGTGTGTTTACCTTGATGGCGGCCTTCGCCGATTTTTTGCGCAACGCCGCCGCGAACAACTGAATCGCCTCGGACGCCCTTCTCTTAACTCGCATTATTCACGAACAATGCGGGCTAACGCCCCTCGGAAGGTCGCGGACGCTCGCCCGTCTTGCGAAAGTGAAGGTAGTCCTGGACGATGCGCCCGTGATCGAAGGCGAAATTCTCCGGCAGACCGTTCAAGGGCGCGATGAACGCCCGCCTGGCGTCGTCCAGCCCCCGGGGTTCGCCCGAACCACGCCCGATGAATACCGTGCTCACCGTGTGCTGACGCGGATCGCGGCTCGGATCCGAATACACATACAATAACTCGTCCAGCTCCACCTCCAGGCCGGTCTCCTCGCGAGCCTCGCGCACGGCGGCATGCTCCATGGTTTCGCCCTCGTCCACGAATCCGCCGGGCAAGGCCAGGCCGTGGGGCGGGTTCGCGCGCTCGATGACGACGATGCCGTCTCCGATTTCGATAATAATGTCCACGGTGGGGGTTGGATTGCGATACTCCATTGGCTCCCGCCTCCTTATATTGATAATGAGTTATGATCCGGATCAGGGTGGTTTTCGGGCAACCAGAACGCGCGGCCGCAAAGACCTGGTCCCGATGCGGCTCGGCTCGAAATCCGAAATAATTTTGCGCGAAAATCGCCTATAAAAGAAATAGTGCTTGCACTAATCACATGTTTATGTGGATCCTGTTAAATTGAGCGATTGTATTCACGCAGGAGGTTAAATGGCGAGAAGAAGATATCACGCACCCCCACCGAGGTCCCGGGATCCCCGGATTAATCACCAGATTCATGCGGATCAGCTGAGGGTTGTTGTAGACGGCAAGGGAGCCGAGTTAATGCCCCGTGCCAAAGCTCTGGAGCTTGCTCAGAGTATGGGACTGGATCTCGTGGAGGTTTCCCCGGGACAGAATCCCCCCGTATGCAAGATTATTGATTTCGGAAAGTACAAGTACGAGCTGCAAAAGAAAAAGAAGGATCAATCCAGGAATCAACACACCATTCAGGTGAAGGAAATCAAGATGCGCCCGAAGATCGGGGATCACGATTACGAGATCAAAAAGAATCGCGCCCTTGAGTTCCTGGAAAAAGGCAACAAAGTCAAAGTTTCCCTTCGATTTCGCGGCCGAGAAATGGCTCACCCGGAGCTGGGCATGAAGCTCATGCATCGCCTTGCGGCGGATGTAAAGGAAGCGGCCACCGTAGAGACGCCGGCCAAAATGGAAGGTCGTCAGATTATCATGGTCATGGCTTCCAGGGGCAAAAAGAAGTCCGATAAGCCCGAAGACGAGAATTCCGAACCCTCATCAAAAAACGAAGTTGACGGCAAAGCGCCTCGGGGAGACGAGGTTAGCTCCAAATCTCAGACTTAGTTTCCATTCATTATCAGAGTCGGGGATGCGTCCCTGGTGCGGTGAAATAAGCCGTGCTGGTTCAGAGGAATTTCTTTCGGGGAATTCCCGACCGTCTCTATTCTATATGAATGCCTGCTTTATTCTACCGAGATTGGAAAAACGGTTATTGTTATGCCCAAAATTAAAACCAACAGGGCGGCGGCGAAGCGATTCCGATTCACGAAATCGGGAAGGATCAAGCGTGCCAAGGCCTTCAAGAATCATATTCTGACTAAAAAGACCAAAAAACGCAAGCGCAAGTTGAGACAGGGAACTCTGATTAAAGAGCCGGACATGCGCGAAATTGCGGCTTTGCTCCCCTACAGGAGGTCCTGACATGCGTGCAAGAAATGGTAAAATCCACCTGAATCGTAGAAAGAAGATCCTGAAAACCGCCAAGGGTTTTCGGGGTGGTCGTCACAGACTGTATCGAACCGCAAAGCAAGCGGTAATGAAAGCAGGCATGCATGCCTTTGCTTCGCGTCGCCTCAAGAAGCGTGAAATGCGCGCCCTCTGGATTACTCGCATCAACGCGGCGGCTCGCATGAACGGCATCTCCTATTCACGGCTGATTAACAACCTGAAGAAAGCCAGCGTCGATCTGGATCGTAAATCCCTGGCGCAACTGGCGGTTTCCCAACCGGAAGCCTTCAAGAATCTGGTTGAATCGACCAAATAATTTCTCTTCCTCGAGATGAGTCTGAAAACTCCGCTACGGCGGAGTTTTTTTATGTCCCGCGGATACTTTCGGATGCCTATCGATACCTCTCGGGTTCACCACAGTCCTTTCGCCGAAGCAGGGAATGCCCTGCCGGTATTTTTTAAATGGCGAGAAAAAAAAACTGCTTGTTCCAGGGGAATTTGCCGTCATTTACAGTATCGTTGGAAGCGGATTCGTCGGAATCATACGCTCAATCATACGAAATTTACATTCTTACGTATTAATCGGAACGGGATCGCGGGAAACAAATTATGATCACAATCGAACAACTCGATGAACTGGAAGGCCGAATCGTTCGCGCCCTGGAACTAATCGGAGATCTCCGCTCGGAGAATTCCCGCCTGGAGTCGGAAAACGACACCATCCGCAAGGAACATGACGAACTCAAACTCGCTCTCGAAGAGAAAGAGAAAGAATTTGAAGGCGTCAAGAAGCAGTTGGATCAAACCAACGCCGAACTCAATGAACTGAAAAGTAAAGAAGAGCTGCTTGAGAAGAAAATCAACGAGATGCTCTCTCGCCTCACGGACATGGAATCCAGCAAAACGTCGGCGCCCGCAAGCGCACCGGCGGCCTCCAGTCCTCCTCCCGCGGCTCCTCCGGCAACGGACTCGACCACCGATTCCGCTCCGCCTCCCTCGGAACCGGCACCGGCCGCCGACAGCTCCGACTCGTCTTCTGATTCAGATTCGTCTTCTTCCGCGGGCACCGTAGCCGCGGCAGCGGCAGGCACCGCGGCGGCGGCAGCCGTCGGCGTAGCGGCCGCCTCCACGGGCGAGCGCGATGAAAGCGTAGTCATCATTGAAGACGACCTGCCCGAGGAAAAAGTAGCCGATTCCAAACCCACTCCTCCCCCCGCCGCTCCGGCCGCGGATGATGACGATGAAATCATCATTCTGGACGAGGACGACGACGACGATATCATTCTACAAG
>CAZGYS010000228.1:0-9353 GCA_964530305.1 uncultured Leptospiraceae bacterium | reverse complement strand
GGGGCCGTGTCCTGGAGTCGGCGGGCGTATTCATGAGTAAATTGGACAGAGCTGTCTGCTTGCGCATTGTCGCGGGCTTGATCTTTTTCGCCCCCCTCGGCGTCTGGGGCCAGTCTCCGTCCGGCTCAACCGACTCGGACGACGTTCTGGATTTACGGGATCTGGAGTTCGCCGTGAAGCGTGGTTTCGAGGCGGGGGACGTAAACGGTTTCGACCCCGCGCGAGCGGGAGTGAAGACGAAAGTGCGCCTGCCCATTTTTCCCAATCGCCTTTTCAAGGCGAAGAGCGGCAATCGCCTGCTCGAATACACCATCATGACGCGCTTTCGGGCTTCGCGGAGTCTGCGGGACCTTAAGCATCCCGCTCTGAAGCTCAAGGGCATCGGTGAAAACTGGGCCGTGTATCTGAACGGTCGTTTGTTGCGGGAAGAAATTTTCCTGGATGGTCGCGGAGGCATGGCCCGTCGTCGCTACGTTCGCAATGTGATTATTCCCTTTCGCGCCATTCTCTTTCAGGAAGAGAACGTTCTGGTGTTTCGCGTCCTGGGGCAGGCTCCGGTGGGCGCCAAGCCGGCGGACAATTTTCTACTGGGCCTCATCTCGGCCAGGGAAAATCGCATCGCTTCCCATCGCGTTCTGTTGGAGGAGAATAAAGAAACGGCCCAGTTGATTCTTTACGGGGTCTACATCTTCTTCGGCCTGTATCATTTACTGATTTACTTTCGCCGACGCCAATCGGTTTATAATTTGTACTTCGGCTTATTCTCCATCGTACTGGCCGTCTACTTTCTCACGTTCTCCAATCGCGCTTTCGAACTCGTCCCGGACTTTACCTGGCAACTCTACATCGGTTACAGCGCGCAGCCTCCGGCTCTGTTGTTCTTCGTGCTCTTTCTGATCTCCTATTTCTATCCCGAGCGCTCCCTGACCTTGCTGGAAAAAATTCTTTTGAGTTCCGTACTGCTGACCACGGCGGCATTCGTCTTCTTGCCGGTTCGGTATTTTCAGGCCATCCTGCTGGCCTCCTATTTTCCGGCGCTGGCTAACCTGATCTACGCCATCTATTTTATTGGTCGCGCGGTCTTCGAGCGGCGACCGGACGCGCGCAAGATGGCCCTGGGTCTGTGTTCGGGCATCACCTTCGTGATCTGGGATATTCTGGATACGATCATTTTTAATACCCAGATTCGCCTGTTGCCCTACGGACACCTGGTCATCGTGCTTTCGCTGGTCGTCATTCTGGCCAATCGCTTTCTGGAGGTTCACAATAAGAGCGAGGAACTGAACCGGGAACTGGCCTCGGAGCGAAACGCGTTTTCGCGCTTCGTGCCGTCCGAATTCCTGGAGCACCTGAATCATGACTCCATCCAGGACATTCGCCTGGGTGATTACACTCTCCGGGAAATGACCATCCTGGTTTCGGACATTCGTAATTTCACATCCCTGTCCGAGCAGCTTTCGCCCGAGGAGAACTTTCGATTTCTGAACGCGTATCTGGGACGCATCGGGCCCGTGATTCGTAGGCACGGCGGCTTCATCGACAAGTACATCGGAGACGCGGTCATGGCCCTTTTCCCTGGCGCCGCGGACCAGGCGATTCGGGCCGTGCTCGAAATTCGTAAGGAGCTGGATGAACTCAATGCGGAGCGGCAACTTGGAAACGGCCTCAAGCCCCTCGAAATCGGTATCGGCATTCATACCGGGACTCTGAGTCTGGGAACCATCGGGGAGGCCGAGCGCATGGAAACGACCGTAATTTCGGACGCGGTCAACCAGGCCTTTCGCCTGGAGAGTTTTACGAAGACCATGGGCACGACCGCCATACTCAGTACGTCCACCCTGCACAATCTAGCGGACGCCGGCGCGGCCTACGAAGTACGCTTTCTCGGCAAGGTGGCGGTGAAGGGAAAATCGGATCGCGTGGCTATTTACGAACTGCTGGATGCCCTGCCTTCGGAAAAGCGGGACCGTCGCCTGGAGACGCGCAACGAATTCGAGGCCGCGCTGTTTCACTACTACAATATGCAGTTCAACGAAGCCGCGGAAATACTGAAGGAACTACGCAAGAAAGATCCCGGAGACCTGGCCGTGCGCACTTTTCTCTCCGGAAGTGATACGCAGTCGGATCCTCGGCGCCCCCAATAAGTTAACGGTCCCCTAACTTAATTTTCTCCATTTTTAACCTTGCGGATTAATCGCCGTACGGCGATTCACGTTGCATGGGCGCGACGCGAAGTTTGCAAATGGATCTGGAGCTCCGCGGTGAGCGAATCTACAATTATCTACGGGTCTTTTTCTTCGTACTCTTCGCGGGGGCCACGGCGGCGGGGTATTTCTCCGGAGGCGTGTCCGCGCGCCAGTTGCCGTTTTTCTCCCTGGCCGTGCTTACCTTTCTGATTATGGCCGGGGTATCGGTGGTGATTCAGCGCACGGGCAAGTTTAACGCATCATTCAAGTACATCAGCACCGGAATCGAATACGGCGGCTACATGATGGCCCTCTACAGCGATCTCTGGAACGGCCCTGAACTCCAAACCAACGCCCTCAAGAATCATATTTTGTACGCGGTCAGTTACCTGATCATTTGCGGTTCCGTCCTCCGGTTTTCGCCGAGGTTTTCGCTCATCCTGGGAGCGGTCATGAGCCTGGGGCAGGCCGCCCTCTACGCCGTCTTCATCAATGTTCTTGATCTGGAAATTACCGACGACCCGGCCATCGGCAAGTTGCGCGTCGTCAGCAGTACCATCATGGTTCTGTCCATTGTGTTCCTGTTCGTCGCCGCCTTGATTATCGCCGCGGGCATGCGCTACGTACGGGAGCTGATCCTGCGTGCGAAAGAGTCCGAGGAGACGGCCACGAGACAGCTGGCGCAACTCAACAGCGTCGTCCAGGAAGCGCGAACCACCGCCGAAAATCTGGACGTTATGACGGGGCGCCTGACGCAACTTTCGGCCAAGAATGAAATGAACGGTCGCGAACAGCTGGCGGCCATCGAGGAAACCTCCGCCACCATCGAGGAACTGGGCGCGTCCATTCAGAGCATTGCCGACCGGGCACGTGATCAAGACGAACTTTGTGATGAGAACGCGCGCTCCATGCGCGAATTAAGCGAAATCACGAGTGAACTCACGGAGGTTGCCGGAAAGGCCACCGGCGAAATTGAACAGACCATGCTGGACGCCGAGAAAGGGGAAAAGGAGCTCCAGACCGCTACCACCATCATCGGGAACATCCAGGAAAGTTCCATGCGCGTGGCCGACATCGTGACGGTGATCAACGACATCTCCGAGAAGACGAATTTGCTGGCCCTGAACGCCGCCATTGAGGCCGCGCGCGCGGGAGAGGAGGGGCGAGGCTTTTCCGTGGTGGCCGACGAAGTGGGCAAGCTGGCCGAGCTGTCCAGCCGCAACGCGCAGGAAATCGAACGCCTGATCAATCAGACGCGGGAGACGACGGAAGCCGGCGTCGTGTCGGTCAACTCCACCGTCGCCTCATTGCGATCCATTCTGGACGGGATTCGCTCCATGACGGGAAATATTCGTCGCGTCCATGATCTCACCGCCCGTCAATCCCGAGCGGGATCTTCCGTCTCCGAACAGACCGGCCGCATCCAGACCATGGCTCGCCATATGCGTGACGCCACCAGCGAACAGTTGAACGGAGCCCGTGAAATTCAAACAGCCGTGGAAGCCGTCAGCGCGGCGGCTCACGATTTCGCCGACGCCGCGTCGCGTCTGCAGGATTTCAGCGACGAAATCAAATCTTCCAGCGTCGGCCTGAGTGAAAAAATAAAAATCGACGGGTGATCGCGCGCCGCTCCGCCGGGTATACTTTAATTTGACGTGTTTCGCTTCCGGGTGAAATTAGTTCCCATGAAACTAAAGCAAAAATTGTCGGAGTGGTTATCCCTTCACAATCTCAGTAAGCAGGCCGTCTTCGTTATCTCGGTGTTGTTGGCCGCCCTGATCAACGGCATCGCCATCGCAATCATATCTTCTTATTATGAGGGGCACACTTATACCCGGGTCGTGCTTGAAATGATCGTCATCACCCTGGTGTACGTGCCGCTCTTCGCGTTTCTGGGAAGCTATGTGGAGAAGTATTCGAAAGAGTACGTTCAGAAGAGTAAAACCACTTTCAGCAAAAACCGTCGCGTGGGTCTGCTCATCGGCTTCCTGCTGGCGCTCCTGCTGTTGTTTATACTCTTCGCCCTCATCCGGCACGGTCTCAATCCTTTCAAGGACCTGTGGAACTGGCTTACGTAGCCCTGGCCGGGACGAAAGTGCAACGGATAAGAGTCTAGACGCAAAAGCGCGTAGCGCGATTTGCGTCGCTAAAAAGTGGAGACGGCGGGAGTCGAACCCGCGTCCTACGGTGCGTACCACCAGTGTACTACATGCTTAGTCGATGTTTAATTTAAGCGCAAGCGTTCCCACCGACAGGACAACTTACGCCTTTCGACCAGTAAAAGTTCATCCGATCGCTGGTCGAGCCAATCGAATATATCCTCCGAAAAGTGACGCTCTATCCCAATCCCGGAGACAAGATTAGGTAGACCGTGGCAAGCTTAATTAAGCTGCCAGAGCCATTTCATTGTTGGCAAACATTGGGTGAGGTTTTGAAAAGCTCCTCAACTCTGCATGCAACTAATGACACGAATCACAGCAGTCGAAACCAGATTCGTCCCCATTAATCAATAGTTAGACGAATAAAAGGAGCGTTTTGTTTCGGGGCAAGTAAATAATATATGCCCGAGGCGGGAGCTGAAGCCTGCCGCGGCCGGAAGGCTCATAAAAGTAATATTCATCACCGGCCCGGCCTTGCATTTTGTCCCCGTGAACGACGCCCAACGACCGATTCGATTCCTGCAGGCGGGAGCGCTCCTGTTTTGCGCTTTCGCGCTGGTGAGCCGATTCTGGGCCGCCGAGGACGCCTATATCACGTTTCGCTCCGTGGAAAATCTCTTCGCGGGATTCGGGCTGGTCTACAATCCGGGAGAACTGATCGAGTCCTATACCCATCCGCTGTGGATGTCCTTGCTGGTGCTTATGCGTGGCCTGGGTCTGCCCTTGCACGCGGGGTCCGTGCTTCTGGGGTTCGGGCTGGCCCTTACGGCGCTGGCTTTTCTTATTTTTCGCGGCGATGATCGCGGCCGACCGGTGCTGCCTCTGGCGGCGCTGGCGCTGTGCGCGATTTCCGGCTTCCGGGATTTCGCCGTATCCGGAATGGAGTTTCCGCTGGTGCTCCTGCTGCTGACGCTCTTTTTTACGGGCCTGGAGAAATGGGACCTTCGAGATCGTCCCGGATACTTCGCGTCCCTGCTGGCGCTGTTGTATTTGACGCGGCCCGAGATGGCCCTGCTTTCGCCCTGGTATTCCGTCTTTTTCGTGCTGGAACTGCTGCGCGGTCCGGAGGGCGTCCGTTTGTATGCCTCCGGCGATTCGTCGGGCGTTCTCGCGCGGGTCCTGGGGCTTTTTCGGGGCGATAAATTTCGCGCCATGCTGGCCTGGGCCCTGCCGTTCATTCTCTTCGTCGGTTTGTGGCACCTGTTTCGCTGGCAATACTATGGCGATATTTTTCCCAATACCTACTACGCCAAGTCCGGCGGCGCGCCGTACTATTCCCAGGGCCTGAAGTATCTGGCGGCCACGCTGGCCTTCGCTCCGGCTCTCTGGGTGCTCATCGCCGCGGCGATTCTTCCGCCTCTTCTGGAAAAAACGCGGGCCTTCATGCCGCCGAAAAGCGGCTTCGCCTATTTGCGGGATCTCGGCATCGCCCTTCTGATGATTCTCTACGTCGTGCGCGTCGGCGGCGATTTCATGATGTATCGCTTCTTGTTGCCCGAAATCGTAATTATCGCGCTGGTGGCGCAACGCTTTCTTCAATCGCCCCGGGCGGAAGTATTCGCGCGTCCACGAATCTACGGCGCGGCCCTGGCGCTCTTTGTCGCGCTGTCCTTCATACCCGGGCCGCTGACGACGGGCTTCATCGCCGATGAGCGCAAGTTCTTCACGAAGGATGAAAAGGGCGGCCCCATGGGGCTGCTGTTGGGACAGGATTTCAAATGGGGTCGGGCCGGCGTCCCGTTTCAAAAACTGCAAGCTTGCCTGGAGTACGATGAGTTTCGCATATCCAATTCGCAGGACACGGCCAAATGCCTGCGGGGCGTGGGCCTGGGTTACTTCGGGGCCGCGGCCGGACCCGGCGTTCGCATTCAGGATGAGCAGGGTCTGCCGGATCGCGAAATCGCCCGGGCACCGGTGCTGACCCGCTTTCGCCCCGGTCACGAGCACTACGCCGAGTTGCGGCGGGTGATTCAAGGGGGCGCCCTGTTCTGTTCCACCGGGGAGCCGGCCTATGACCGCGTCATGGCCACGCGCGCCGGCATCGTTATTCATCTACGTCCCGACTTACTGGCCACCATGCCGAATATTCGCGAACGCCTGCGCGAACTCGTCAAACTCAAGCGAGGGGGCAGCCGCGTCATCGGTCGCCTGGAGGCGCGCTACGGCGTCACGGTCGAGGAACTGGCCCGTCGCGCGGCGGCCTGGGAAAAGGATTCCTTCATGCGGGAAAAGAATCGCTGCTGGCGCGAATACCAGGGCGATTCGCGTGGATATTTTTATTAGGCGATTGGACCGGCATCAGGGTCTTTCGATCGCCAACCCCGCTTTTCCAGACGACGATAGTTCGCGTAGTCGCGGATACTCCATAGATATTTCGCGAGCCGGGGCAGCTCCCGGTCATTTAAGTCGCCTTCCCACGTTTGAACATACACGGCGTTCCCGTAATTCAAGCGTACCTTGGCCGGCGTGTTGTCGACGATGAGCATGCGTTGTAGTGGAAAGCCGAGCCGTTTCGCCTTTTTCAGATTCTTAATGTAATGGTATTCGCACATGGAAAAGTCTCGCTTGAGCGTGCAGCGATCGCGGGCCCAGACGAACTCCAGGGGATAGTTCGCCGGGAAAATATTCTCCACGACCATGCTACCGTAGTCCGGAGAAGAAGACGTCCAGACGGCTATGCGATAATGCCGGCGTATCTCGTTGAGAAATTCAGCCAGGCCGGGACGGCGATAAGCATGGTAGTAGAAGACGCGAAAGTCCGCCGGGCGCTCCAGTTCCTGCTCCGACGCGAAAATGAGCGTCTCGTCGAGATCCAGTATGAGCAGTGCCCGATCCATATGTGGATTAGACGTTAAGTCGCGGCGGGATACTAGCTATCCTCGAAGCGCGTGCGCGATTCGTTGAAAGCCGACATCCCGGCCCCGGCGTTGTTCGGCTTCGACCGCGAGTTTTCGTCGCGCAGGCGGGCGGTGATGTCCGCCGCGGGCATGGGGCGTCCCAGAAAATAGCCCTGGGTGTGACTGCATCCGTTACGCTTCAAGAAATCCAGTTGTTCCTGGTCTTCGACGCCCTCGGCGATAGTGTTCAATTCCAGTCCTCGGGACATGGCTAGAATGGCCTCGGTAATGGCGCGGCTATATGGGTTTTCGGCCACGTCCTTGATAAAAGAACGGTCGATCTTCAGGTTGTGGATGGGAAGATCCTTGAGGTAGGCCAGACTGGAGTGGCCGGTGCCGAAATCGTCCAGCGAAATGCGAATGCCCATGTTCATGAATTTATTCAGCACATTCACGGCATAAGGCATGTCTTCCATGGTGGAACTTTCCGTGATTTCCAGGACCAGACATTCGGAACCGAGTCCGGTCTCTTCCAGGACGCGCTGAATCATATCGAATAGATTGCGGTCTTGAAATTGGCGCGGCGAAAGATTAACGGAAACATAAATGGGGGGCAGACCCTCTTCCTGCCAGGCGCGATTTTGTTCGCATGCCGTTCGAAGCGCCCATTCGCCGATGCGCATGATCATGCCGGTTTCCTCGGCGATGGGTATGAATTGCGCCGGCGAAATTGCTCCGAACTCCGGATGGGGCCAGCGCAGCAACGCCTCCACGCCGGTCATGCGTCCATGGGCGTTGTCGATGATCGGTTGATAGTGCAACTCGAACTCAAGTCGTTCCATGGCGCGACGCAGGGCCGTTTCCAGGCTGACCTTGATGTTGCGGTGAATACGCATGAAATCGTCGAATTCCTCGATGTGGGAAATACCGTTGGAACGGGCGCGCGCCATGGCCTGCTCCGCGTCCCGCAGAAGATCCTGGGGCCGGTCGAAATCTCCCGAGCTGTAACAAACGCCCATGCTGATCTTCAAGGAGATGCTTTGTTCGAATATGAGAAAGGGGCGCGAAAGGTCCCTGTAGATCTCCGCGAGTATTTCACGGGCGTGAGGCCCGGAGCTCACGTCTCCCAGAATCAGCGCGAACTGATCTCCATTGAGGCGCGCCGGCAAATCGGTTTCGCCCAGGCGATTTTGCAGGCGTCCGGCCACGGCCTTGAGAATGGCGTCTCCGGTTTCATAGCCGTAGGTGTCGTTGATGGTCTTGAAGCGATTCAATTCGAAGGCCGCCACGGCGAAGACGTAGTCCGGATTCGCGCGCGCAAGGCGTCCCGCGCCGTTCAAGCGGGCGGAAAAAGTATGGCGATTGGGCAGGCCCGTCAGCGGATCCTCGCGCAGACGCTTGCGGAGCGCCGGCCGGGCTTGAAATTTTTCCTCGGCCAGCATCAGGCGGACGCCCAATTGTCGTAGATCGATGGGTTTGGTAAGATAGTCGTCCACGCCCGCGGCGATGGCTTCTCGAATTTCCCCGGGAGAGTCCTGCCCGGTGATCATCATAATATGCATGTCTTCCCGATCATCGCGCATGCGCAATAAACGAGCCATGTCCACGCCGGTCATGCCGGGCAGCATCCAGTCCAGAATCACCAGCGGGTAGGGTTCTTCTCGAAAGGCTCCCAGGCCGCTTTCAGCGTTGTCAAAGCAGTCGGGCTCGTGACCGCGCGACGAAAAGAAGCGGGCCAGGAGGTCTCGGGTATCCGAGTCGTCTTCTACTATCAGGGCTTTCAAGGCGGTCATGGTATTCAATGGAATAATCTGCGCGAGTCTTCGCGTCCCATTAGACGAAAGAAAAAGCACGAGTTGACGTTACGCACGCCGATTTAACTCGATTCTCATCATTTTTTAAGTTAATATCGAACGTGTAGTAAGCTTGCCTCGCGTCGATTTTCGAATTTTTTCGCGTTATCGGTCTTTCTTAATGTTAAGAAGAGTGGCGCCGCAGGAGCCGGCGGACCTTGTCTCGGAGTTCCTCCGGCTTGAAGGGTTTGGCGATGGTCTCATGGGAACGCAGTTCCGCGTCCAGCTCCGCTCCGCCGCGCGCCGTGAGGAAGGCCGTCGGTAGATTGTCAAATTTCGATTGCTTTCTAATTTCACGCAGGGTGGCCGGGCCGTCCA
>CAZGYS010000227.1:3273-9390 GCA_964530305.1 uncultured Leptospiraceae bacterium | reverse complement strand
TCAGGGAACAAGCTTCGTCCGACGCGTTTACCATCGAGAACAAATCCGAGCAGCCGCGCATCTTCGTGCTGGAACAAAATAAGGCCGACACCGACGTCCTGCGGCCCAGTTTTCTTTTTAACTTTCAGGAGTTTCGCGACTCCTTCGCCGAGGAAACCCTGGCCTCCGGTATAAACCTGGACGTGGGCGTGCAGACGATTCTATTCACGGACGTCGTCGGTTCCACGAAATTCTATCAGGAAGCGGGAGACTCGGGGGCCTTCGCTAAAATCCAGGAACAATTCGTCAAGATTTATGAAATCGTGCAGGCCAATGAAGGCGCCGTGGTCAAGACCATCGGCGACGCCGCCATGGCCGCGTTCTTTAAACCGGCCAATGCCATGGCGGCGTCCATCGCCATGCAGAGAGCTTTTTCTCCGGAAGAGTGGCCGGACGGTTTGCGCTTGCGCATCAGTCTGAATACCGGCCCCTGTCTGGCGGTGAAACTCAACAGCGGCATTGATTATTTCGGCAACACGGTAAATCTATCGGCCAAGCTGCAGAACTTCGCGGAGGGCGGCCAGATTGCGTTTTCCAACGGCCTGATTCAGGACAAGGAGACCACAACCTTGCTCAAGAAGGAAGGCTTTCCCCTGTATCGCGTTAAGGCGGAAAACAGCAAGAATTTTACGGAAGCCGACGAGATCTATCGCATCAAGGTCTGGCAGTGAACGTTCACGGTTCGTCGAACACGTCCGCGTTTTCATCAATTCAGCCCCGGCGATTTTTCACGCAATTCAATTGACCTTCGCGCGGCCCGGGTTGAAACAAGGGCGTGAAGTGGATCAATGTCGTCATCCTTTTCGATTCGGTCGCTTCATCCTTCATTGCTCTCTTGCTCTTTCGTACCTTGCGCAAGCCCGGCAAGAATCCCGCCGAATGGTCGCTGGTGCTCATGTTCGCCGCCCAGTTGACCTGGATTGTTTCGGACATGTTCGGCTCGGTGCTGGCCATTTACGTCCCGGCCGCCTTCCAAACCTGGGGCGATTTGCTGGGAGGTGGAACGGGGATCGGCGTAACCATGACGGTGGCGGGCGCGTATCTCTTCTGTGAACTTTATCCCGAGCCGGGTAAGCATGCGTGGTCCCGTATCACGGCCTTCAGTCTCACGGTGTTGCCGTTTTGCTTTTTCGCCTTTACGCCGCTGTTCATCGCCAATCGCCGGGTAGTGGACGGAGTCAAGGTCGGCGACCAGGGCCCGGCCTTCGTCGTGCTGGGTATCTGGGCCACGCTGGCGATTCTAACCGGTCTTGGAATCCTGATTCACAAATACCGGCGCCTGAAAATCGCCCGGTTGCGCACGAACATTCGCCTCTTCGTTTTCGGCATTCTCATCAACCTGGGATTGGTGCTCACGACTTCCTACATCATGCCCTTGCTGGGTCTGGGAACCTTGAACTTCATCGGTCCTTTTTCCTCGTTGGTGCTGATTTCCATCCTGATGTACGCGGTTAGTTTTCACGGCCTGTTCAATCTGGAGGGGGCGGCTCTCAGTTGGATTCTGCACCTGGGCTTTTCCCTGGTCCCGGGCGCCATGTTCTACTGGATGCTTACCTTTCTCATACCCGGCGGGCATTCCATGTTTATCTGGATTGCCTTCGTCGCGCTGTTCCTGCTGGGGCTGCCCTACGGGCGATTCGTCGTGCCCCGACTGGATCGGCTTTTGAAACGAAAGAGCGCGGACGCCGACGAACTCCTGCTGCGTATTCTATCGGGCAGGGCTTTTGATCCCGGCGGCCTGACGCTGGAGGAACTGCTGGAAAAACTTACGGAGGCTCTCGCGGCGAACCCGGGGAACCCCCGCGTCATGATCATCGCCTTTTCCCATCATGGGGAAGGAGTGACGGCCCATCGCGGCGAATTCGGCGGACTGGGAAAGCGACTACCCGTGGAGGCTCTTTCCCGCCTGAACGGGAGACGACTGCCCGAGTTTCTCTTGAGTTCCCTGGATCACGTCTTTCTCCTGGAGCAAACCCATCGGGACCGAATCGTTCCTGAACTGGCCGGCGCGAAGTATCCCCGGGTGGGCGCGGCCATTAATCGCTTCCTGGAAATTTTGACGGAAAACGACATCGCCGTCTTGACGCCGCTGGTGCTGAACCATCGCGTCGGCGGCTATGTCTTGCTGGGGCAGAAGGAGAACGGGAAGCCCTATTACCACGACGACCTCAAGCTCCTGGATAAGATTCGCGTTTCCATAGCTCTCGCCGTGCGTAACTTCAATTACTATGAACAGATTCGCGGCATGCGCAATCGCGCGGAGGCGGAAGTGGAAAAACTGACCGAGTTCATTTCCACGCGCGAAGCCATCCACGAGCGCGTCCATGGTCGTTCGCTGCTGTACACGAGTCCCTTGATGCAGGAAGTCGTGCGCAAGTGCGAAAACGCGGCCGCCATGGGCGCGAAACCGGTGCTCGTTCACGGCGAAACCGGCACGGGCAAGGAACTCATCGCCCGCATGATTCACGAATCCCAGCGCGAAGGCAAGCCGTTTATCGCCGTGAATTGCGCGGCCGTGCCCGCCAGTTTATGGGAAGACGATATCTTCGGTCACGTGCGCGGCGCCTTTACCGATGCGCGCGATACGCGCGCCGGGAAGGTCAAGGAAGCGGCGGACGGAACCCTGTTCTTTGATGAAATCGGCGAGATGCCCCTGGAAATGCAGGCCAAGATGCTGCGACTCTTGCAAGAGCGGGTATACACGCCCATCGGGGGGAGCAAAACCATGACGGCCGGCTGCCGGTTTATTTTCGCTACGAATCGAGACCTGGAGGAGCGAATCGCCGCCGGCGAGTTTCGCCGAGATTTGTACTATCGTATTAATGTATTTTCGGTGGAGCTGCCGCCCCTGCGCGAAAGAAGCGAGGACATCCCCATTCTGGTGAACCATTTCGTGGAAAAGTTCGCGGCCGAACTGGGGAGCGGCGTAACCGGGATTCAGGGCGAAGCGATTCGGGCGTTGATGGCCCATGATTGGCCCGGTAATATTCGTGAGCTGGAGAACGTAGTCATTCGCGCGCTGGCGGGAGCCCGGGGAGAAATACTGGGCCCCGAGGATTTACCGGAGGGTTTCGCCGCCGGCCGCGGCGAAAGTCGGGCGCCCATGCGTCGGTCCGCGGCGCGCTCGGCGCGGGGCGCGCGTTCGGGACTAACCGGCGGAAATTTCAAGGACCTGGTGAACGACTATCGCAAGGCGCTCATTCAAGAAGCCCTGGGAAAGTTCGGCGGCAATAAGACGAAGACGGCGGAGTATCTCGGGCTCAAGCGTACCACCCTTTACTCTCAGATCGAGGAACTCGACATTACGGAATAACTAATCTTCCCATTCCGCGTACGCCAGAAAGGTCTTTGCCAGGCCGACCCGGGTCAGGTATTCTCCCAGGCCGTTGTCCACGAACAAGCAATGCTTCTTGCCCAATAAAACGCACACGGCATTGGGCAGGGGAAAACTCTCCGCCTGGTAGCGACCGTATTTCTTCTTAAGGCTTTCATAGCTGGGCCATTGCCAGGGTACCTCGGCTCGCCATTGGCGGCGACAGCTTCCGTCCTTGCGCGGATTCGTGCGTAGAATTACGCGGCCGTAATAGAGGCCGAACACCGAGTCGGCGTTGGAACGGTCGGGCATGTAGAATACCGGCGAATAGTGTACGCCCCCCGGCGCGCATGCGCGAGACTCGGCCCGCAATGTCCGAATGCGACGACGCACCTTCGCGTTACCGCGAAAGATGCGGGCCTCCAGGCGAAAGTCCGCGCCGCTTTTCCCCAGATAGTGATCCATCATGCGCCCGGTCTGGCCGACGATGATGCTCAGCTTCGCGCCGGTGGCCAAAGTCCCATAGAAATCCCCCAGGAAGTTCTTTTCTTCATCAGTGAAAGGTTTTCCCGCAATCGCCTTTGCTTCCAATTTGTCGATGGGCTCCTGCAGCCAGGACTTGCCGATGCCGGTGGCGATGACAATCGCCATGGGCAGGCGCCGACCGGGGAACAAAATCATGGCGATCACCAGCAAACCGACCGCGACGCCCGCGCGAATCCAGAGCCCGCGACGTGATTTTCTTTCGTTGGATTTCATCTACTTGCGTTCAAAGCGCGGGTTTGCCCGGCTCAAAACTTTCCCGGACCAAAATAGAACGGCGATTCAATGGGCGAATATTCGTAGTCCCGAGCCGGTCGAAACCGAATGCGCGGAGCCCGGTATTGCTTTTCATCCACCGTGTAATTGACCTGTATTTCGTACCACTCAAGCCTTGAGTGAGCCAAAGCGTAATACGGCAGACTCAATACGGCTTCGGCCTCCAGCGGAATTTGGGCCGGGATGGGATCCGAACCGCCGTAAAACTTGAGCTTGTTACCTTTCGCGTCGGGGCGTGCCCGCTCCACGAAAACCGAGACGGCGGGCACTGAACGTCCGTCCTTTAGCTTGAGGCTTAAGGAATTCCTGCTAATACGCAAGGTGGAGTCCCTGGGTATAATTCTTAACTTCAAGCTGATAGTGGCGGTGTCGAGGATGGGTGGTTCGGAGGGCCAGACGGGAAAGATCAGGGGACCCACGCACACATTATAGCGACCGCTCCGACTCCAGATTTCGAAAACGGCATGCTCCGTTTGGAAGCGGGCGATGGGCACTTCGACCTTCGGGTTTTCGCTCCGCGCGCGAAATTTCCAATCGGCCTTACCGTACCAGGCGGCGCGAAGAGAAGAGCAACCGACCGCGAATACAACAAGTAACGATATGACGGCGATTCGCATGAGTCTTACTATCGCCGCCCCCTGCTTGCGAGCCAGTATTTTTTTCCGCGGGCGACTTCGTTCCAGGGCACATGAGTGCTTGCGGTAACGGACGCCGGCATTTTGCGTGTCCGTTATCGGAGAGGGTCGCGTGCAAAAGGAAATCATGGAACGAATCAAGGCCCTGGGCGGGAAAATCAGCCCGGTTGAGGGAGCAACCCTGCGGCAATTTCTGGGAGCCGTGAAGTTCGATACGGTTCTCTACCCCAAACCCTTGGATTTACCCTGGGCTCGTGCCCATGAGCGGGAGCCCATTATCGGGATTGGCGAGTTCGTGGAGCGTCATCGTGATTTGTATCGCTCGGACAAGGAACGTTTCCGAGCGACCATCATCGAACACTATTTTCAGCTCACCGAGGAGGGCCGGGGGCAGGTCTTCTTCAAGAATGAATTGTTCACGCCCTTCAAGGAAGGCACCGGCGACTACGAGGAATGGAACGGGGAATGGGAGCCCGAAGCGTTTCGCGAGGTCATTGTCGGAGACGCCATGGAATTGATGTTCATCGGTTATTCATACGGCTTTCCCGATCATCTCTTTGTTTGCCTGACTGATCCGAACCCCGACAATCCCGTCGTCTACGGCACGGATCACGAGGTATACTTCGATGATATTTCCAGGCAAGGCACATTGCGGGAATTCTTCGATTCCTTCTTGACCCCCGTCGAACTCATTGAGCTCATCGAACGCGGTCTGGACAGTCGTTCGTAAGACCGGGAGGATTGCCGTGGCGGAAAAAAATCGACCTCGTTTATTGCGGCGAATCGCCCTGGGCTTTGCTCTCGTCACCATTGCCCTGCTGGGTTCGCTGCTCGCGCTCCCCCTGGTGTTGAATTCCTTCCTGGAGCTGAAGTCCGCGCGAAATACCGTAGCAGGTAAGATCAAGGAAAGCCTGGGGCGCGCGGTTCACCTGGACGGCGATATTCGTTTTCAGCTGTACACGCTCACGCCGGGGTTTCGCGTTGAAAACGTTCGTCTGGGTAACGCGGAATGGGCCGCGCAAAAGGATATGCTGCGTCTGCGGCACATGGATATCGAGCTGGCGTTGTTGCCGCTTTTGACCAGCGGAGGCCTGGCTTTCGAATCCATCGAGTTGAACGGCGCCGATATTCATCTGGAAACGAATCGAGAGGGCCGGGGCAACTGGCAATTCCAGGCTTCCACCAAATCGCCCTCAACCTCGGGGACGGCGTCCCGCGGCCTGCATCTGTTGATGGCCAGGCTGCGCATACGGGATTCACGTCTATCGTTTCGCGACGGCAAGCCGGGACTCGTGCGGCGCCTGGATATCG
>CAZGYS010000227.1:0-3263 GCA_964530305.1 uncultured Leptospiraceae bacterium | reverse complement strand
TGGATGTTACCGAGGAGCTGTTGCGCGGGCGATTAAATGTACGTCATGGGGCGTCCGACTTGAAGGGGCGCTTTGCGTTTCGGCCTCGAACACGCGGTCTGGACGCCGAGTTGTATTCCAATGTGCTGGACTTAAACGATTTCCTGCGCAAGGAAAAGAACCTGAGGGCGAAGGGTATCGACGAGGGCGGCAAAAAGAACGTAAATCAAAAGCGCGTCCGTTGGACGCCGCTGGATGAAGCTTTGCCTTTCGAACTGCTGAAGCACGTGGCCGCGAAACTTGAACTCACCATCGCCGTGATGCGATACAATCGCTTCGCCTTTGAAAACGTCAATGTCGGCCTGCGCATCAAGGATGGTACGCTGGTTCTGGGCCCCATGAACGGCAATTTCGCCGGGGGGACCGTGGGCGCGCGAATACGGGCCGTTGGCGGGGAGCGTTCCGTGCGTTTGCGTTTCGCTGTTCAAGAGCTTGAGCGCGGGGACATACTGCGCGATGTTTCCGGACAATCCATTGCCGGGGCGAAGGTCGGGGCCTATATCGATCTAAAAGGAAGTGGAAACAGTCCCGGAGCGCTGGCCGCGTCCTTGAGCGGCAAGGTGATTCTTATTTCCGGGCCCGTGGCCCTGAACGAGGAAGTCTTCTTGAAAACGATTGGTCCCGCCGCCGCCGAACGCGTCAAGACCTGGTTCGATCCCCTTCCAAAACCCAATTGCATCGTCCATCGCCTTGACTTTTCCGATGGACGCGGCGTCAGTCGCGAATTCCTGATCGACGCCGAAAAATTGGCCGTGGCCGGCGCCGGTCACCTGGACGCGGGCAAGGGGACGATGAAACTGGTCTTTCGCCTGCATACGAAGAAGCTGGGACTTTTGAGCCTGGCCGATGATATTCCAATCTGGTTGGAAGGGCCCATTACAAGTCCGAAAGTCCAGGTCTACAAGACGCAGGTCGCGGGCACGCTGGCGAAAAAGGTAATCGAGTTGCCCCTCTTGCCGTTTACGCTGGTGGAGAAAGTGGCCGGTCTATTCAAGAAACCCGAAAACTTTTGTCGAGCCGCGCGTCTTAAAGTGGGCGTCGCGAAAGGCATGGGGGATTTCGCGCGGCGATTGGAATCGCCGGAACGGAAAGTCGACGCCCCGGCCGGGCGCCATTGAGGTCTTCGCGCTCGCACTACTGCTTGACCGGCCAGAACCGCGGCGGGCCTTTGGTGCGAATATAGACCATGCATTCGTCTTTTCCAGGGCAGGAAAGTTCATAGGAATAGTTTCCCTTTGAGCCGAAGTAAGTACCGGGATCCATTGTTCTGGTTTTGTTCGAACCGCCGGCTCGGTGAGTCGGGCGGCCCCTGATGACCACGGCATGGTAAGTGTAATGAAACTGGTGCCATACTCCATGAGAACCGGCCGGTAGTTTGAGCAGCGTAGCGCCTGCTTGTCCAATTTCCGGTTTGCCCATGGGGTAGGCGACCCTGACCCCGTAAACCGCCGCCGGAGGTATGTCGGCCGGCTTGATCCATTTAATTTTTGAAGGGCCCAGGTTAATCGCCGGGGCAATGTCCTTTTGGGCGCGAGAGGCCGGGAGGACCTCGAATTTGTCCGCCACTTCGATGTAGGCCAGGCACTGACCCTTGCAAGCCGTAATGTGCAGGCCTTTACCGGGTTGGGTCCAGAAGGAGCCGGGCGGCATATAGAATTCCGCGGCGGAGGGATCGGCATTGTGGACGGTGCCCGTAATTACGACGCCGTGGTAGTCGACGTTATGGATATGCGGCGGCGATGAAAAGCCGTCCACCGGCCACAGCAAGAAGCCGGCCGGCCCGGGACCAGTGCGTTTCCCCCACAGGGGACCGGCCTTCGGGCTCCTGTCGCCGCGTTTCGGATTGAGCTGCTCCCACTTGACGTCGGACGGGGAGATGAAGCGAGTCGAGGGAGGGCCACAGGCGATGAGCGTAGTCATAGCCAGGGCGGCGAGTGCGGTGGATTTCATACTACTATTCCCATAACCATGGCCGTGCGCTTCCATAAAAAAACCCGGCTCTCCGCGATATCGCGAAAACGCCGGGTTTCTTCAAGGAGAAACCTGAAGCTTAACTGCAGCCGGTAGTTGCTCCACAGGAATTACACTTCAGACATGAACCGTTGCGAACCAGCGTGAACTGGCCGCATTCCGGACAAGCGTCTCCCTCGTAACCCTGCATACGCGCGATGGTTGAGTTGGAGGTCTGTGCCGCGCCGATTTTCAGAGCCAATCCGGCGTCCGGTTGATCCACTTCACTTTTCATGTCCGGCATCCAGGACAGTCGGGAAGTGGATTCATCCGTAGTCGTGCCTTGCTCCGTCTGGGGCACGGAATCCGTACTCTGAGCCAGGGACTTTTCCATGATGCTCAGGGATTCCCGGGTTGCCTTTTCGAGCGGTGACGTAGCCGTCTCCTCGGCCGAAACGCTATCCAAAGGGTCGGGCGAATCTCCTCCGGCCGGTCGGGAAAGACCCATATCCGGTACGGCGTCCGCGCGAAGGTCCTCAGGCTGAACCTGTGAAAGGTCATGGCGTCCCAGGTAGGTGATGGCCAGCTCTCGGAAGACGTAGTCGATGATGGACGTGGTCATCTTGATCTTGGAGTTACCCTGAACCATGCCGTTGGGCTCGAAGCGGGTGAAGGTAAACGCCTCCACGAATTCATCCAGGGGCACGCCGTACTGCAGGCCCAGGGAAATGGCGATGGCGAAGCTGTTCATCAAGGAACGGAACGCCGCGCCTTCCTTGTGCATATCCAGGAAGATTTCGCCGACCTGGCCGTCCTCGTATTCACCCGTGCGCAGGTAAATCTTGTGACCGCCTACCATGGCCTTTTGCGTATAACCCGCGCGACGGTCCGGCAGGCGGCGACGCGTCATTACGTGTTTGTAGACGACTTTCTCCACGACTTTCTGGGCCACGGTTTCCACCGAAGGCGCCGGTGCTTCGTTTTCCACTTCGTCTTCATCATCGCTGGAAGCGTTGAGCGGTTGGGAAAGCTTGGAGCCGTCTCGATACAGGGCGATGGCCTTGAGCATCAATTCAGCCGAAAGCTTGTAGGCGTCTTTTACATCCGCCACTTCCGCTTCATTGGGCAGGTTGATGGTTTTCGAAATAGCGCCGGACAGGAAGGGTTGAGCCGCCGCCATCATTTGAATATGCGATTGGTAGCTCAGGTAACGCGTGCCGTAGCGACCGCATTTCGTGGCGCAATCAAAGACCGCGTAGTGTTCGGGCGCCAGG
>CAZGYS010000226.1:0-9427 GCA_964530305.1 uncultured Leptospiraceae bacterium | reverse complement strand
CTCCCCTCGAGCGCACGGATACGCGCGTCAGGCGGGGTTCCCTTTGCGTGAACAGGAGTCCGACCTTGATCTTGTCGGGTTCAATGAGTTCGTTTACAATGCCGTCCAGGTCGTCGAAGCTCATGCCCAGCTCGTCCACGTCTTCGCGGCGGATCTTGAACCAGCCTACGGTCTCTTCCTTGTTCAACTGGAACTGGCTGTACAATTTGCGTTTGAGATGCAGGCGTCCCACCGGCGCCACCGCGAAAAGTTGATCGGCCAGTCGGGCCGTATCCACGCCCACCTCGAGCAGCTTCGCGGCGATGCGATGCGTGCGGGGGCGCGTCTTGCGATATCGAAAGTGGCCCGTATCGGCGACGATGCCGGCGTAGATGGCCTCGGCGACGTGCAGGGGGATGTCCATGCCGGCGGCCTCGTAGAGTTCAAAAATCAACTCCGATGTTGAGCCGATATCCGGATTCTGAAAGTAAGTATGGTAATCGGGGTGAGCCCCGTCATGGTGATCGATTACGAGTAGATTGGAGAGGTCGTCTCGAATGAAACGCTTCACGTCTCCGGTGCGGTCCAGATCCGAATTGTCCAGCACTACGACGGTGCGGCTGGAAAGGGAGCCTGCATTGGTATGGCCGAAGAAATCCGAAACCCGGTTTTCCTTGTCGATGAAGCGATATTTGTCGAGCAGGGGATCCGGATTGATGATGACGCAGTCCTTGCCCATTTCCCGGAGCAAGTGGTCCAGTCCCAGCTCCGCGCCCAGCCCGTCGGGGTCGGCCTTGCGATGGGTCGTCAGAAGGAATGTATCCAGACTCTTGAGGCGGTCCAGCAGACGCCGATAAAAATCACTTTCACTCATGATGAATCGTCCCTTCTTTCTCTCGCGGCTCCGGCCGTACGCGGACAGTCTGTCAGGCTAGGGAGAATATGCGGGATTGTCGAGTAGATAATAGGGTTTAACGGTCGGAGGGAAGAAGGGTCGAAGGGTGAATGGGGGCAAGGGGAAAGGTTGAGGGGTGAAACGGGTGAACGGGGCTCGCGCGGCGATTCCTACCTCTGATCGTCGGACCTTTCAACCGTCAGACCTTTCAGCCTTTTGGACCTTTTGACCCTTCCACCTTTCGACCTTGCTCCCCCAAAATTCATTGACTCATTTTAAGCGAGCCGGTAGTAATTGTTTCATGGCTTCCTTTATATAGTCTTCATTACCCTGGACTGGCGGCGAAACGCCGGAACTGTAAATAGTGGTAATAGTGGGCGGAAGGCAATCGAACACACAAAAAGAGTCGAGCCTGGAAGCGAGCGGAAACTTCAGCTGAGATTCCGCGCAATCGTCATGTGTCGGTCATATCTAAAAGTATGATCGGACCTTGTTCCAGGATGATTGGCGCCCGGCGCCATGGGAAATAAGGGGTGAATTCAGTGCGAGTTTTGCGAGCCATTGGACGCGGGGCGATCGCCTTGCTTGTGTCGGGACTACTGTCCGGCGTGGCGGTGGGTTGTTCCACCGATACATCCGATCCCGCCAATCTGCTCGCGGCCCTCTTCGACGGACAGTCGCCCTTTATCACGCTTACTTCTTCTCATAACGGCGGCGATAATCGCGGCGCGGAAATCACGGACCTGCTCAACCAGACCATGGTTCTCGCGCGGACTACCTTGTATTGTTCCTTCAAGGACGTGAACATCCCGTCCGTCATCGATAGTTTGCGCTTCGCCCGGAACAGCGGCGTCGACGTGCAGGTGGGCATCGACGAGGATTTCAAGGACGGCATCGGCTATCGCCAGTTGCAGGCTTTCCTGGCAACCTCGGGCGATAAGCGCAAGCTCTGGACCGGCAATGGCGGCGACGGCCAGGTGCACATGAATCTGTGCGTCGCCGACGGTACGCGCGTATGGGTTTCTTCGTCCGCTCCCACCGTACCGGAGATGAACAAGGAAACCGCCTTCGCCATCTTTTTTCAATCCAACGCGGAAACCGGCCTGGCGCGAAAGTTCAATGTCGAGATGGACTTGATTACCCACGGTTCCTTCGGTTCCGGCAAGCAGCGTTTGAATCGACGCAATCACTGGCTCATCGGCGATATCGACGTGGGCGTCTACGTGGCGCCTTCCGAGGACCCCCTGTCCAGCTTCATCGTCCCGCGCATCAAGGGCGCCGCCAACGGCATTCAAATTTTCTCCAGCGAGTTCTTCGCATCGAGCATCGACAATTCCACCGACACGCGTCGAGCCGGGGACGTGGCGTTCGAAGTCGCCGCCAACAATCGCGGCATCCGCGAAATCGTCGGTACCTGGTGGACCTACTATACGCCGGATCCCGAGAAGGACAATTTCAACAGCATCAAGAACTCCATGAATTATCTCATCGATAACGGAGTCTCCAATCAGTACGTGCTTTCAGGCGATTGGCCGGACAACGGCATGAGCATCATCATCTTGAACGGCGCCTCCGCGCACCCCACGGCGATGATCTCCACCAATCCCATCAGCAAGCGCACGGATTCCTCCCATGACGGGATCACCTTCATCTTCGAACACCCCACGATGGTAAACGCCATCTCCGATTTTTACCGACAGCTCCGGGATCGCTCCCAGCCCGCGTCCGCGGTAACTTCGACGGGCACCGACATCACCGTCGCCAACCAGCGCGAAATCGTAATTTCCGAAGTCAACTGGATGGGCGCCTACAAGAACACGGGTACCAGTCAGACCACGCGCGAATACATCGAGCTCTACAACAACACGGACGCGGTGATCAATATTTCCAACTGGGAAGTGGAGTGCGGCACGAGCGGCGGTTTCGCCAATCCGGTTCTCAAGGCGCCGTTGCGCGCGGTGGTCGCGCCTAAATCGCACTTTCTGTTTACCGTAAAATCGAACAGCTTCGTGCACGACGCCGACGTGATCATGACCCGCATCACGTCCGGCACGCCCGCCGCCGGGGAAATGCGCTCCATTTCCAACAGCGACGATCAGTGTCGCATCAAGGACGCGGACGGCACCGTCGTGGACGTCATCGGCGTCGCGGGTACGGGCTTTGATACGGAAGTCGAAAAGCTGGGCTATAATGATACGGCGAACAAGATTCGCCGTTCCATGGAGCGCATCAATCTCGCCGCCGCGGGAGACAGCATCGACAACTGGCATACCAACAGCAATACCGTGCTGACGAACTACAATGTAACGCCGGACTACGTGGACACCACCTTCGGCACGCCCGGCTACGCGAACAGTCCCGTCGTGCCCATCGCGCCGGTGGTGCAAAGCGCAACGCCGACGGGCAGCGTACCCTTTTACGCGCAGGCCGTAAGTTTTACATTTTCCAAGGCCATGGACGCCTCCAGTTTCTCGGTGAGCAGTCTTACTTTGAACGCGGGTAGCGTGACTTCCTTCGTCGGCTTGAGCAATTCGGATCAAACGGCCACCTTCCTGGTTTCGCTGCCCTCGAGCGCGCAAACCATTCAGGCAACGCTTTCGGCTTCGGTGCGAAGCGCGGACCAGGTGGAGATGGGCACGGCCTACGTGCATTCGTTCACCACGGAAGTTCCGTCCACGGCGGTGCTCAAGGTCTCGGAACTCTTCGTGGATGATTCCGCGGACGCCATTGAATTTACCGTAACATCGCCCGGTACTCTAACCGGTCTGACGGTCTATCGCGGGACGACCCTGGAATATACCTTCCCCACCACGCCGGCGTTCAGCGTGGGCGACGTCATCGTGCTCCATGCGCAGGCGTCGGGCACCAATGAGACCGGCGGTAATCCGACGGCCAGCGCGGACGCGGGTAATACTCCCGGTTACGACTTCTGGGATTCCGGCATCGGCTCCATTACGTCCACGGACGCCGAAATCGAAGTGCGGGATCCCAATGCCTTTACCCTGGATTACGTTGCCTATAGCGACGGCGGCCTGGGCTCCGGACAGGATACGCGCCTGGCTACGGCCCTTGCCAATGGTAACTGGACCTACGAAGGTTCCACCGTGACGGCCGACTACCTGGTGGACTCGACCCTGGATAACGGCACGGGTAATTGCATGATTCGCACGAATACGGGCGCGAATACCACGCACAACGACTCCAACTCCGTCGCCGACTTCACCGGCGGCACCTGCGATCTGGGCAACAACCAGGCGGCCTCGGCGCCCTACAATGTAACGGCGGCGTCGGCGGCGGTGAACAATACCACCGTGACGTTGACCTTGAACTTCGTGCCGCAAAGAGCCGCGGCTGAAACGGCGAGCAACTATTCCATTACCGGCGGCGTGGGTCTCAGCGTCACGGCGGCATCGCTCAGCGGCAAAACGATCACGCTGACCACGTCGACTCACGTGGGCGGGCAGGCCTACACCGTAACGCTGACGAACATACCGCGCTACAACGACAACGCGAACTTCACTACCGCTTCGCAGGGCTTCAACGGCTTCTCGCCGCCGGCGGTCGTAAAGATTACCAAGGTCTTCGTGGACGACGGCGACGACGCCATGGAATTGCGCGTGACCTCCGCGGGAACGCTCACGGGCTTTCGCGTACTGGAAGCGGATACGTTGATTTACACGTTCCCGACCACGCCGACCTTTAACGTGGGCGACATCATCGTCGTGCATTTCCAGAACGCGGGAACCAATGAAGTCAACGGCAATGCCTCCGAGGCCACCGAGACGGGCAACACTCCGGGCTTCGACTTCTGGGACGCGGGCGCCGGATCGGTGACGTCCACCGACCGGGAGCTTCAGGTTCAAGACGCAACCATGAACGCAATCGACTACGTGGCCTGGGTGGACGGCGCGTTCGGATCGGGACAGTCCACGCGCGTGGAGACTCATATCAGTAACGGCGAATGGACGAAGGCCGGGGGCAGCGTGGCCACGTCGGATCTCGTTGCTTCTTCCCTGGATAACGGCACCGGTAATTGTATGAAGCGTCGTAATACGGGCGCGGGCACGGCTCACATCGATACCAACAGCGCCTCGGATTGGGCCGGCGGCACCTGTAACCTGGGCACGAACGACAATGTGCCCTGAAATCGCCCGGGCGAAACCAATGAAGTGAATGACCATGAATAAGAATTCCATGATAACGAAAACATCGCGCGCTATCGCGCTTGCGCTGGTCGCCGGACTGTTGCTGTTCGCGACCGCATGCAAACAGATCGACGGAGCGCTGGACGGTCTGGCGGCGGGAGGTTTCCCCACCGACGTGGATCAGGGGCAGGTCCTGTTCGACGATACCGGGAACATCATGGTGATCCTGAACAACCTGACGTTTCACTACGACGCGCGTATTACCGAGGCGTCCTACATCGGTGCTTTCGTTTTCGATCGCGGAGCGGATCCCTATGCCCGCTGTTGCGTCGGGTCGGAATGTCCCGCCAATGAAGCGGCGTCCTGCGTCAAGGGCGTGGGCTTCTCCAACGACATGGGTTACGCGGGCGATTTCTATCTCGACATTCATCCGCCCGAAGCATTCAACAAATTCGCCTCTTCTTATACCATGCCCATTTACGTAAGCGATAAGACGGGCACGGCTCAGAACTATCAGGGCGAATACAATACGTTCTCAAGTCCCGTGAACGCCGTGGGCGATAGAGAGCAATTCGATCTCTACCTGGGAATTTATTTTACCAACGCCGACGCGGTAAACGGCGGCCTGCGATCCTTGAATCAGGAGAAAACCCTGGGGGACATTACGCTGTATACGGCCATCCGCCCGGACATCATTTCGCCGGTGATCCAAATCGAATCGCGCTTCTTTCCGGAATCCGACAACGACCCCACCGGCTCCTGGTATCCCATTCCTAATCTGCTGACCTGGACCAATCATCCCGGCGCCGAAGTCTTCAAGGACTTTCGCGGCAAGGTGGTCCTGAATGAAATTTCCTTCAATCCGGACGGCACCGACGGCGGCGCGAACAGTCCGGAGATTATTGAAATCTACAATAACTCCGGCGAACCCGTGGACGTTCGCGGCTGGCGCATATCCAAGAAGAATTCGCCCAACATCAACTTTAACATTACCGACGGAACCCAGGGGCTTACGACCATCCCCAATGGCGCCTATCTCGTGGTGTATCTGTTCAACTCGGGCAGCGTGACCAGTTTCAACGACGTCACCGATCCGCAATACGCCGTGGATTTGGACTTCTCGGACGGTCGCGGTGCCGTGCGGGCCATCGTCTCTCAGGGGCTTACGAATTCATCCGACGCCGTGCGCTTGTTTTCGGACGCGGGCGTGACGCTGGTGGATTACGTGGAATGGACGGCCGAGGCCACCAACGTGAATTGCGGCGTAAGTTCCAATCTGAACGTGGCGCAGGCCGTGGACGCGGACATCTGGGTTCGAGGCGATTGCATCATCGACGTGGACGGCAGCGAAACCGGACAGAGCTATACCAGTATTCATCGCGTTCCCAATGGTCAGGACGTCAATGTCCCCGGGGACTGGGCGCGCATTACCGACGCGGGTCGCACTCCCGGCGCGGCCAACAATTAGAGTGAACGCGCTTGAATAAACGCGAAAAAGACGAAAAACACAGAGAAACGAGCAGGACGACTTAATGCATAAGGAATTACGAGCAATGCCGACGCTTGCGGCCGCGGCCCTGGTCTTCGCCCTGGCGGGGACCGGGTTTCAGGCCGAGCTCTTCGCGCAGAAGGTAAATCGCGTCGGCGAAGGTCGCCCGAGCGCGGACAAACCCGAACCGAAGCGCGGCGGAAGCCCGAATACGACCAGGCCCGTCACGCGACCGGCGCCCCGGACCGTCACCCCGTCCACCAGGAGCGGAACTTCGACGAGCAAAACCAGGACGACGGGAACTTCCACGAGCGGAACTTCAACCGGCAAGACTCCGTCCGGCAAGTCGACCGCCGGGAAAAAAGATCCCAATGACTTCCAGTACGACGAAAACGTTTTCGATCTCGATCTCAAGGCCAAGAAGGGCTTGCTGGACCGCATTCAATGGAAGCTGACCCTGTGGAGCTCCGGAAATTATTTCAACGACGCGGACCTTCGCACGCTGGATGAAACCAATGAAACCAATGTGGAGCTGACCGACGACGCGGGCTCCTTTTTCGTCAGCGGCGTGCGACTGGACACGTTTTTCCCCGTCAACGAACGCCTGGATATTCGCATGGATATCTACAAGACGGGCTTCTGGGGCGTGGACCAGCTCGGGGGGCGAGACAACAACAATGATCCCCGGGAAACCTTCAATGGGTCCAATACGGTCAGCTTCGCGCTGGTCTACATGGACATTCATCTGTTCAAGAATCCCACGGACAAGAAGCGTCTGGATCTCATCATCGGTCGGCAGCCGTTCAAGATCGGCGGCGAGGTCTATCGCGACTACTTACTGACCGACGTTCTGGACAGTGTCGTACTGAAATGGCATCATCCCTGGCTGGGAAAGTTTAACTTTCTGATTTTGGACGTTTTTTCCCAGGGCTCGCATACCGAAGACATCAACTTCGTGCAATTCGTCAGCTTCAGCAATGAACGCGTGCAAGGTTTCGACGGCGATGTGAATACCTTTCGCACCGGCCTGAACTACGAATATGAACTCATCGGCGATTCCGAACTGGGCGGCACGCACCTGGAAGGTCGCGCGTTCTTCTACTATGCTAAATTCGGCGGAGTCAACGACGGCGGTTCGGACCGAACCAATGTCGGTACCAGCGGAAACTTTCCGGACAACGACTTTTCCACCATGTACGGCTTTCGCATTACCGGCGGTTGGAAGGAATACGTGCGAGGGGCGCTGACCTACGCCGAAAGCTCCGGTATTGATCGCAAGCGCGCCGCGGACATCGTCGTCAACCAGGACGTGGATACCAACGGCAAGGCGCTGGGTCTGGACGTGGAAGGAAAATACAAGACCGCCTTTCTCAAGGAAAAGCTCAAGGGTATGCCCGTCTGGATATCCTGGTTGCGGTACGGCGTCATGGATGAAGTGCGATTGCTGGCGACCTACTTTCGCGCCGAAGGCGGAAAGTACAATTCCGACGGCGTGCAAAACTCCCACGGCTTCGTGGGCTTCAAGGGCGACCAGGCCGGCGGCATTCTTACGGATAAAAACTGGGGCATGCATCCCTCGGCCTACATCGACGACGACGGCATCGACGACTTTCCCTATGAACGCGTACGCCGAACCGGAACGGAAGTACAGCACCTGGGTCTGAGATTGGTGTACGGCGATTTCACGTTTCTCGCGGACATCTGGGTCTTTTATGATACGAACACCATCAAGCTCTTCGAGGACAGCGCGGGAACGGTGGATCAAAACGCGCGCATCGCGGCGGTGCAACCCATCTTTCCCAATGACACCACCGCCATCGCCGCCAGCCGTCGCTTCGGTGCTCCGCTGGGGCAGGAAGTGAATTTCGGATTCGAATGGCAGGTCTATCCTAACTGGCAGGTCTGGGCCACGGCCGGCATTTTCGAACCCGGCCGCTATTTCTCCACGCCGGGTCTGGTGCAGGGCGCGCCACAGGGCGGCGCGGTGTTCAAGGGCTTTCAATTGGGGACGAAGCTGTTCTTTTAAAAAGGATTCATTCAGGAACGAGACCATGAAAATTCAGGCGCAATACATGAAACCTTCGCGCGGTTCGCTTTCGCTTCGCGTGGCGACGGCTGTCTTCGCGGCCATGCTCATCGCCGGGTGGGCGACGAGCGGTTGTTCCACGGACCGGGGCGATCCGGGCCTGCTGTTGCTGGGTTCCAAACGTCTCTCCGTTTATTTCAATGATCCCGGCATCGATCAACAAACCGGAACGGATAAGAAGATTGACCAGGAACTCGTTAAGTTAATCGAAGAAGCCCAGGTCAGCGTGGACCTGGTGGTATACAACCTGGGTCGCGATTCGGTCATCCAGGCCATGATTGCCGCCAAGGAGCGGGGCCTGGCCGTGCGCATGGTAGGCGACGTCGACGAAGTCGTGACCGACGGCTATCGCGCGATTCTGCGTACCGACATCCCTTTTTCGCTGGGGAACTCGTCGGCCATTCAGCACAATAAGTACGCGGTCGTCGACAAACGCTTTATCTTTACCGGGACCGCGAACATGACCAATTCGGGTTTTATTCGGAACAACAATAACTACTTGATTATCGAAAGCGAAACCCTGGCCGATTCCATGACGAAGGAATTCGAGCAAATGTTCTTCGGGCGCTACGGCTCCAAGAAGGCGCCCTTTACCACAAATGTTCATCACCAGGTGGACTTCACGCCCATCGAGATTTACTACAGCCCGTATCAGGGACAGCAGGCCATGGATCGCATCGTGGAGTTGATCGACAACGCGCAATTCGAAATTCAGTTCATGATCTTCGCCTTTACCCATGATGAGATGGACACGGCGCTGATTCGCGCCGCGAAGCGGGGCGTGCTCGTGCGCGGCATTCACGACGGTCCCTTTATTCGCGGTACGTCCATGG
>CAZGYS010000225.1:0-9431 GCA_964530305.1 uncultured Leptospiraceae bacterium | reverse complement strand
GACCTGCCGGCGGGCGACGGACCGGATACGCGCCCGTCCCCGGAGCATATTAAATGGACCGTCGGCCAGGTGGCCCGGGTCATCAAGGATGAGAATCCGGATTTGATTCTGCTCCAGGAACTCAACGACGGCGCGGCGAACACCTACAAGGACAATCAGCTCCTGGACCTGCTGAAGGCTCTGCCGGCCGGCGCGTATCCCTGTCACGCGCACAGTTTCTACTGGAAGGCGCCCTTCGTTCCCCATCCCAGTATCATGGGTTCGGTGGGCATGAAGCTGGGCACGCTCAGCCGTTATAAAATCACGAAGGCGGTTCGCCATGCATTGCCGCCGACCCCCGCGGACTTTCTCTCCCGCCGCATGGGCCTGCACCGGGCCATTCTGAACACGACATTGCCGGTCGCCGGAGGCAAGGAACTCATTATCATGAACACCCACCTGGACGCTTTCGCGGCCGGGACGGATCACATGGCGCGCCAGGTGAATATTGTTAAGGAACACGTTATGAAAACGGACCAGGCGGGACTCCCCTGGGTCCTGGCCGGCGATTTCAATCTGCTGCCGCCCGGCTTTGATCGCTCTTCCCTGCACCCGGACGCGCAAACGTTCTATAACAAGGAAACTGAAATCACTCCGCTCTTCGACGCCTTTGCGTCGGCGGCTACGCGCTCCATGCTGACCGGACCCAAACGCGCGGCCTATTTCACACAGAATTCAAACAACCCTCGAATCAAAACCAAACCCGACCGAACCATTGACTACATCTTCTATTCAAAGCTGCTGAAATTAAAGGAGCATCGGGTCCGGAAAAAAGATACGATGAACATTTCCGATCACCTACCCCTCATCGCGGAGTTTACCGTCCCCTGACGAGATCGGGCGGACTCTCATCGGTGCCCGGGAATCGCCCCGGGCCATGAAAATCCTGAAGGAACCGCTTTCGGAGCCGTACTTCCACCCCCGCGATTGTTTGACACCCGGAGCGCCGGCGCTCAAGGTGCCCTTCGATTTGTTCGATGGAAAGAGAAACCAAATACCAGAAAGAACGCAAGCTCATCGATCGAATTAAGGGCGGGGACAGGAATGCCTACTTCGACCTGGTGGCCGAGTATCGCGTGAGGCTGTATAGAAAGGCGTGCTCCCTTATAGGCAACCCGGACGACGCCGAGGATGTCCTGCAGGAAGCCCTGGTGACGGCCTACCGTGCCCTGGATAAGTTCCGGGGCGAAAGCGGGATCTACACCTGGCTGTACCGCATCGTCGTGAATAAGTGCCGGGACTACCTCCGCAGCAAGCGCACGCGTAAAGAAGACTCCATCGAACAGTTTGAGCCAATTCTTTCCGACGAAAGGCTCAGTGTAGAGAAAAATCACGAACTTTCCGCCGAGTCCAATTATCTAATAGAAAAAATCAACCAGTTGGACAAAAAGTACCGCCAAATCTTAATTCTTCGATATTATGACAATTGTTCCTATCAGGAAATTGCTGATATCGTAAGTGTCAATATTGGGACAGTAAAAAGCCGGCTTTTCAAATCCCGGGAACTTCTCAAAAGGGCGATACTTCATAACGGTAAAGGTGAAGACTACTTTGAAACCAGGTAAGGACAATCAATTGTTCCAGCAGGCCCTTACGGACCCGGGCGTGGAACTGTCCCCGGAAGTCCTGGCCGGACTGGGTCCGGAAGAGCTGGCTCTGTACAATCGCAATCGCCATCTCGATCAGAAGCTGCGCGAGGGCCTTTCGGAGCTGGCCGTGAGGGTGGACGCCCAGGCTCCCAGTCAGGAGAACTTTCTGAAGGAATTGGCAAATCGCCTGGATCACGCCGATCAGGAAGCCGCCAAAACGGAATCATCCTTCTTCTTGAAAATGCAGTTGCGGTCCTTCTACGCCCGCATGCGTGAACTCATGGTCTACAGCCCGGGGGCGATTTATCGCTGGGCGCCGGCCTTGCTCTTGCTCATTGCCGCGGGACTAGCTCCCATTCTCGTGGAGCGGGACGCCAATGGAGACGCGGGTGACAACTTGAGCATGTCCGGCACCGCCGGAAACATCATGGGCGAAACGAGCACGGATCCCGGTAATCTGGGAGCAAGCGGTCCTGGTGAATTGCCGGACGGACAGGCGCTGGACAAAGTTGCCGACCAGGTCGAGGCGGAGATGAAACTGCTGGCGGACCTGGCCATGGCCGAGGAAGACAAGGACAAGGCCGCTAAAAAGAAGGCCCTCCAGGCTCTGGAAAAGCACTATCAGTCGACTTCCGAGAAGCAAAAGCTCCAGAAGATTCAAGCACGCTTGAAATCACTATAATCCTGGTCGGGGACTCGTGCTTCCCGCTCTTCAGTATCGCCCGGGAAGCTCTTGCGCCCTTCGTCCGATTCTTTCTATCTATCCGTCAAATTCTCTCTCCCGACACCAGGCCGGCTCCGCGCGCACCATTTCCAAGATCCCACCCGGAGGGTGGGCAATCTTGACATAAGGATGATAATGCCCTCCCGCAACCGGGAGGGATCGTGTAATAGGGCGGCGCGGCGATGGCCATGCGGGTTAGCACGACATGGACGAAAAGTCAAGCACGGAAACGATTGCCGCGAAACATGCGGATACCGAATGCCTGGTGCACTGGATCCGCACAATCGCCTTCGCGCGAAGTGATTAACCTACGCCCACCAGCTCCACGTCGAAGATCAGGGCCGCGTCCGAGGGAATGACCCCGCCGGCGCCGCGCGAACCGTAAGCCAGCTCGGACGGAATCACGAAAGAAGCCTTATCGCCGGCGTTCAGTAATTGAATGCCTTCGTCCCAGCCCGGAATTACCTGACCGACGCCGATGGCGAATTGAATCGGCTCGCCCCGGCGAAAAGACGAATCGAAAACCGATCCATCCAGCAGACGGCCTTCGTAGTGCACGGTCACCTGACTGCCCTTCGCGGCCTGCTTACCTTCGCCCTTCTCCGTAATTTTATACCGCAGGCCGCTGGCGGTTTCCTCGAAGCCCGCGGAAACCGCATCCAGTTGTTCCTTTTGTTTTTTTATCGCCTCGGCCTTGCGCGCTTCTCCGGCGGCGTTGAATGCCTTGAAGGCCTCGGCCCCGTCGAACTTTTCCGCGGCGTCGCCGACGCGAACAATCTCGATGGAGGTGATTTCATCGTCCTGGGCAATAGCATCAACGACATCCTGCCCTTCGACGACGTTCCCGAACACGGTATGACGATCGTCCAGGTGCGGCGTCGCGCCGTGCGTAATATAGAACTGGCTCCCATTGGTGGCGGGCCCGGCGTTGGCCATGGCCAGCGTGCCGGCTTTATTGTGTCGAAGCTCGGGATGAAATTCGTCGTCGAACTTATAACCGGGGCCGCCCGTTCCGGTTCCCTGCGGGCAGCCGCCCTGGATCATAAAATCGGCGATGACCCGATGAAATTTCAAACCATCGTAGTAGGGCGTGCCCGCGGGCTTCGCGCCGTTCTCCAGCTTGCCTTCGGCGAGACCGACGAAGTTACCGACCGTTCCCGGGACTTTTTCAAATTCCAGGTTCACCAGGATAGCCCCCTTCGAAGTATTAAATTTAGCGTAGATTCCGTTATTCATTTTTTCCTCTTTTATTATAATTATTACGCGATGGGAGATTGCGATTTCTCTTCGTTCGCTTCTCAGCGAGGCGTTTCATGAATGAAACGATCCAGGGTCCAGCCTGTCCCCCACCGTTTGAACACGGCCCTGTATTTCCGTTCCTTGCCGCGCAGCTTCCATACGATCACTCCCCGACCTTCCTCCCCATTACGCTTGAAATCCCGTATTTCAAACGGCGGGTTGTCCGCGAAAGTCCCATGGATAGTCAGCCCGACCAGAACCGGATACTTACCGCCCAGGCTCACCCCGAAAGCACGCGAAAGAGTTTCGAACGCACGGGCGGCGCCCATCATATCTCGGGACTGAATCGCTTGTCTAAAACGAATACTGTGCGCCCGAATAAAGTGGGGCATTTGCTTCATGGGAACCCCGTCCGGCTTGATTACATGCAGCTTCTTATCTTCACCGGCTATTTCCAGCTGAGTTCGGCCACTATAGTCGGAAGGCAATTCCAATATATACCACCAGGCACCGGCGAAGCGTTCGAATTGCATCAATACGATATCATCATCCAGAATACGTCCGTTCCGTAGAAGAATGGGCCAGACTATGCCGGCCCGAACATTGTTACCCTTCACAATCTCCGCGATCTGCGCAACACTCGCAAGCGTAGCGTCGGCTCGATTGCGCCACAGAGCGTTGTGCTCACGCCCCTGTCGACTCAGGATCGGATGCAGCAGGAAAAGTGAATTCGTTTCCGCCCGAAATCGACGAAGAGGTTCCTCGACGAAAGGCGAAAGCAGGAAAACCAATCCCAGTGAAAGTAATTTCGTCCGAAGCACGGCGGCCATCGTCGCCTTATTCACCCTTTGCCAATTTCAAGACCGCCTTCAAGGGCTTGCCGCGCAAGGGTCCGGTGAGAGGCTTCAGGCCGAGCAAGGCCTCCACCGTGGGGCGAATATCCAGGTGCGTAAAGAAATCGCGCCCCTCGGTCTTGATGAGGTCCAGGTCCACCTTCGCGCCCCGGGGACCTCGAGCGTACAACCAGATGGGCGCTCCGTCGATGATAAAGCCGTGATTCTTAAAGAAGCGCCCCGAACCCCGGTCGTGATCCGTCGTCATGAGCAGCACGGTGCGTCCGGGCAATCCGTCAATCACGCGAATCAGTTCGTCGATCCAGGCGTCGTATTGTCGGATGATGCGTATATAGTCGGCGTAGAGATCCAGGTGCGCCCATTCGTCGGCGTCGTTCAGGGAGAGATAAAAGAACCGGGGCTGCTTTTCCTTGAGATAATTCAGGCCGTGGGAGAAAGTAAATTTATCCAGACGCGCCTGCCCCCAGGGCGGAGGCTCCACCAGCATGCCGTCATTGGCCGCGGCGTAGGCCGACGAAAACTCCGGAAACAAGTTCGTGCCCGTGTTCACGAAGATGCGCTTGCCGCCCCGCGTCACGGCGAAGTCCATCTTGATCCAGGAGGCGATTGCCGCCACGTCGTACATACCTAGACCGAATTCGCGGGCGATGCGTTCCGGAAAGGTCTCGACGTCGATGCGACCGCATCCATTGGAAAAGCAATCACCGGAGTACCCGCTGAAGATACTGCGATACGCGGGCAAACTATAAATGACCGAATTCGCCAGCCAGACATGGGTCCCGCTGCCCGGCCGTCCGTAGACCAGTCCCGCCGGCATGTGCTTCGCGCGAAAGAAGGGCATGGCATGGGGTCCCGGAGCGATGGGAGCGCGGACGGATTCATGATACAACCGCCCCCTGGCCGTGGTTCGTTCGCGCAATTCGGCGAGCTTGATGGTCTCTTCGGCAAGACTCTTCTTAAGGCGCGCGGCATTCACGCCCTGAAAAAATTCGCGGCGTCGAACGCCGTCCAGCATCAGGAGCACGACCCGATCGGCGGGGGCTTTCGCCGTGCTTTTTGAGGGGGACGTCTTGTTCACGCCGGACGGCGACTGGGCCCGGCTTTCACCGCAAGCGATCATCGCCAGGGCGGTAGGCAAGACCAGCGCGGATATCATGGTCATGAGGATGCGGGAACGGAACGAACCGGCCCGGGGGAAGTTCTTGAAAAGCGACGGCATATATACTCGGAACCGGGACCGCGCGATTAAGGCAAGCCCCATTTTCCGGGCGATTTCAGCGTCGAAATCGAATCGTCATGTTCCTCCGGCTCCGATGGAAATAGGAAATAGTCCGGGGCGAATACCCCTTACTTTCCACTCGCAGCCGGTAGCCCCCCTGCAGGAGCGTCACCGTCACGGGAGCCGGGCCCAGCAGGCGACCATTCAAGATCACCCGGGCTTCGGGCACGTCGCTGCGGACCGTCAGGGTGTACGCGTTTCGAACGGGTAACTTCAAACGAACGGCGGCGCGATTGAGCGCGGCGACGATCTCGGGCGATTCGGCTCCTTCGCGATGCAGGATGGACCAGGCACGAAAAAGAGTCCGACGCCCGCGATAGTCGTCTCGCCGGGCCTGAAAGTCGGGCAAGGCCGCAAGCAGGACATAGACGCGATTGTTCACGAACTGTCGCCGAACGGCCGCCATGAGCTCGCCGCGTTCTCGGAGGCGGCGAATGCGCTCGTCGCCCCGGGCATCCCTGACCACCGACGCCGCGGCTACACCCCGGCGCATATAAGTAAGGGCTTCATTAAAACGATAAGCACCATAGGCCGTGTTGCCCAGTTTTTCAAAAGTCCGACTTACCACCAGGGGCACCAGCTTTACGCGTTCCGCGATGGCGGCCTCGATGGGGCCGGTCCCCGTTCGGTAGCGGGGCTCCACGCCGGCGATTTCCACCTTGAGCACGCGATAGCGATTCAGCGCCCGATTCAGATCCGATACGCGATTCCCCCACACGACCCGGTCCGTCTCCGCCAACCGTTGCGCGAACATACGCACATAGGCGGCCGCCAGACGTTTTTCGATTTCCACATAGAAAGGCTGAATCTGATCCCATCGGTCTCGGGCCACGGTGCTTTTGAGCCTTCTCATCAAACGACGATAGAGCCGGACGGAGCGTTCGCAGGCGCCCTCTTCGCACGAGCGATCCGCCTCCTCGACGTCGTCCTTCCACCCCGACAGCCTGGCGGCGATGACGGGATTCACGGACTTAAAGCGAAAGATGTTCGTATCCAGACGCGTCACGGTGGAAATTTCCGGGCTCCGAACCTCAACGCCCTTCTCAAAGGCCGGACCGGGATTCATATTGACGGAATAGCCCGGCCGCATCAGGGCCGAGGCCGTTTCGCGAATGTAATGATTGATGCGTCCCTCGGGAAAGGCGAAATTTACTTTCGCGCGAATCGTGATCTTGCCGTCCGCTCCGGCGGTCACATTGCGCATGGCCAGGCGCAGCTTGTCTCCCTGACGGCGAACATCGCCGTGGATGATTTCATCGCACTTGAGCACGCGGAGCATGCGCGCCAGACAGGCCGGAGTGGAACAATCGCCGCTCAAGTAATTGCGTCCCCGGGTCAATACCAGTCGCGCGTCGCGATTCAGCAGCAAGCGATACGTGCCGGAGAATTTTTCCAGCACGGCCAGTTGCAAGAGGGCTCGAATCTTGCCGGTCGTTCCAGCGGACACACCGGCGCCCCCGCGAATCACCGCCACGTGCAGGACTCGACCGGGAATGGCCCGGGAACCCTGGGCATGTCCGGACGACCGGGGCGTCATGGGGAACGTTAGAATGAGTATCGCGCCCGCGACGGTCAGCATCGGGCGAATCCGGGTTGCAAATCGCGCCATAATCATATTGGACGATTCCGGCACGGGCCGCGGGCACGGTCCAGCGGTAATTTTATCCTCGGAATTTCAGGATTTTCCCCCGCCAAGGTCGGCCGGACCCGATTCGGACGCATCCTCCTCGTCCCGGGCGTGGGGGTGGCAATTGCGATGGATGTCGCGCAGTCGTTCCTTCGTGACGCTGGTATAGATCTGAGTCGTGGACAGGGCCTGGTGTCCCAGCAATTCCTGCACGGCGCGAATATCGGCGCCGGCGTTCATGAGATCCGTGGCGAAGGTGTGCCGAAACTTATGGGGGCTCAACGAGCGATTCATCCCCAGGCGTCGACGCAGTTCGCTCATGCGATAGCGCACGCCCCGGTCGGTCATGGGCGTACCATGATGCCCCAGAAACACGCTGTCGTCGGCGGGGCCCAGTTCCGAGCGGCGCGCCAGATAGGCTTCCAACGCGTTCCGGGCCTCGGGCCCCAGAAAAACAATGCGCTGGCGACGGCCCTTGCCGGTAATCTTAACCGTTTCGCCGCCGAGCATGCCGGTCTTTAATGAAAGCAGTTCGGCCACGCGCATGCCCGAGGAATAGAGCACTTCGTGAATCGCCCGGTCCCGTAGCTCCAGCACCTCCTTGATGCCGCCCGTCTCGGAAGCACCGTCGGCCGCCGGCTTCGCTTCCAGAATCTTATTCAAGTCCTGGTTCTTGATGACCCCGGGCAGGGGCTTATGGCGACGAGGTATGGGAATGTCCGCGGCGGGATTCTCCGGGATGATTTCGCGGCTGTGCAGCACCTGGAAAAACGTGCGAATGGCCGAGAGCTTGCGCGCCTGACTCCGGGCGCTCAGCGTACGCTTCGCCGCGCGACCGCCGCTTGAGGCAGCGGTGCCGTTGAATTTCGCGCCGGTGCGCATGGTGAAATAGGAACGCAATTCCAGCAGGTCCGTTTCCTCCACGGCGCGCTCCTGGCGTTGCATGTACTCGAGGAACTCCAGCACGTCCTTGAGATAGGCCCGCAGGGTATGCTCCGAATAGTCCTTCTCCACGAAGAGATAATCGTAGTAGAGCTCCAGATATTTTCGCGAAGCATCCGGCAGTTCGGTCCAGGCGGACCCGCGCGGAAGGTGTTGTCCGAGTTCCGACGACATGTTTATTTATCGGCTTTTTCCCGGCTCCCGGTCAGTTTCTATCTCCCTTTCCAGGCTCGTCTCCGCATCCCACGACGGGAACCGTGCAATTTCGAAAAAATTTGTAACATATGGCCCGTCGGTTCTTCATAATAAGGGCGAGCTTTATTCCTTTACAGCTATCTTTGCTCCATTTTTTTAGAGCCTCTTCATTTCTTTCCCATAATCCGGATATGAATCCCGACGAATTGAAAGAACGTTTCCTGGACCTTCGCGGCGTAACCGAAAGCCTCACCGAGAAATTGGAGACCGAGGACTTCGTAATCCAGTCCATGGAGGACGTGAGCCCTCCCAAGTGGCACCTGGGTCATACCACCTGGTTCTTTGAAATCTTCCTCTTGAATGAATTCCTGCCGGACTATCGCCCCTTCCGAGAGCGTTACGACTTCTGTTTTAATTCCTATTACGAAAGCCAGGGAGAGCGGGTCTATCGCCCCACCAGGGGTCTCATGTCCAGACCCACGGTGCGCGATATTCTGGATTATCGCGCCTACGTGGACGAACACATGGGCAGGCTCCTCGACGGCATGGGCGCATCGCCCCATGGGGAGACGATTCGCGAGCGGACCATCCTGGGCATCCACCATGAGCAGCAGCACCAGGAATTGCTCCTCATGGACATCAAGAATATCTTTTATACCAACGCCCTGCGTCCCGTGTACGCATCCGACGCCGGCGGGAATCATGCGGCCGGAAACAATACGGTCGATCTTCCAGCGCCCGGCCCCATCCGCTTTCTCAAGTTCCAGGGCGGCCTGGATGAATTCGGCAACGACGGCCGGGGCTTCTCCTATGATAACGAACGCCCGCGCCATCGCTCCTTCGTGGAGGACTTTGGGCTGGCCGACCGGTTAGTGACCAATGGGGAATTCCTGGAGTTCATCGAGGACGGCGGTTATCGCACACCCGAGCTGTGGCTCTCGGA